>CALWBS010000247.1 GCA_944376135.1 uncultured Enterocloster sp. | reverse complement strand
TGGAGCGGGCCGGGTATCTGACCCGGTACCCCCTGCATTTTTGGGCGATGGAGTCGCCCATGCTCACCATCGGGGAGCGCCTGGCTTTGTGGAAGACCTTCGGGGAGGATTTTGCGCTGGCGGAGGACGTGGACACCGCGCTTTTTGCCAACCAATACATCCTGACGGCCCGGGGCATACGGGAATCCCTGATCCGGGCGGATATGATGCGGATCGGCAGAGGCGAGGAGAGGATAAGCACGGAGCTTTTAAAAGAGGCCGTCAAGCAGCAGTCTGTCAACCAGCTGGGCCGGTACGCCACGCTCATCAACGCGGTGTTTACCTGGGATGACCTGGTGATTGATCCGGAGCAGAAGCGGCAGATGCAGATGATCTGCGATCAGGTGCGCTACCGCAGCGTGGTAGGGGAGGACTGGGGCTTCCACAAGAAGACGCCCTACGGCAGAGGAATCTGCGCGCTGCTCTACGGCTCCCCGGGCACGGGAAAGACCATGGCGGTTCAGGTCATGGCAAATGAGCTGGGGCTGGACCTCTACCGCATCGACCTGTCCCAGATGGTAAGCAAGTACATTGGGGAGACGGAGAAAAATATTTCCGCTCTGTTCCGAAAGGCCCGGAATCTGAACGCGGTCCTGTTTTTTGACGAGGCGGATTCCATGTTTGCCAAGCGGTCTGAGGTGCGGGATTCCAATGACCGCAACGCCAACGCGGAGACAGCCCATCTGCTGCAGAAACTGGAAGATTACAGCGGGATTACATTTTTGGCTACCAATTATGTCAATAATATAGACGATGCCTTTAAGCGGCGCATCAAGTTTATGATTCATTTTGTATTTCCGGGCGAGGAGGTGCGACTCCTGCTCTGGAAACGGATCCTTCCTCCCCAGGCTGAGCTTGCCGAGGAGCTGGATCTGGAGTTTTTCGCCAGGAATTTTGAGCTGGCCGGAAGCAATATCAAGGAGGTGCTGACAAATGCGGCGTACATGGCTGCGGCGGAGCACCGGGGGCTGGCGAACCGGGATATTGTGGAGGCTATACGGCTGAATTTTGCCAAGTATGGCAAGATGCTGACCATGGATGATTTTGGATATTTGGGAATGTAAGGAGGAATGTGCATATGACACAGGAATGGAAGACGGAATTTTTTAAGGGACTTTATGAGAAGCTGGGGAAGGTCACAAGCGATAATGTGCTGGACCAGACGCCGAATGGGGAGTGGTGTGTAAGAACCCTTCTGGCGGCAGAAAATGGTTCGGATGATTCTGTGATTATCCAGGCAGTGCCCTTTCAGGCCCGGACAGATGTCCTTCTTATGGAGCTGTATGTTCTTCTTACTCCGGAGTTTAATCCCCAAGCGGAGACGGAGATGCGGACAGCCATTGACGAGATCAATTCTTATATGCCCGTAGGCGCTTTGGGAATCAATCCCAAAGATAGGAGCATTTACTTAAGAGACTGTTTCAAGCTCTTGGCGGATGGTCCGGTGGATAAGGCGGTGGATGACGCCTATGTGGATTATGAAATGATCATGGAGGTTGTTTTGGCAACTCATCAGGGACTGAAGCTTATATGGACCGGGGAGAAGACCTTTGCTCAAGTTGTAGAAATGGGATTGTTGAAAAAGTATTCATAAAAAGAAAAGGAGGAAGAAAATGTCGGGACTTACTAGTATTTTAAATTTTTTGGGAGAAAATAAATATTTTAATGGAGCTTCAGGAATGATTTCTGGCGGGATGGGACTATCCAGCAATATCATGGGACTAAGGTTAACCGACGATGATGAGAAAAATCGAACAAAGGCATATAATGATGCGGCTAAAGTTGGTATCACGTCAGGAGCAACGGATCTTGCTTCCTCCACAATAGGGTTTGGAACATCGCTCAGTGATGCGCTTACCAAGAATGGCTGGGATAAAAACAAAGGGATTTTAGGCACGATTGGAAATATCGGTGGAATGCTCAGCGGTTCGGCATCCATTACGGAGAATGCATTTAAACTGCAAGGGAAAACGGATCAAGCCAATACGGCGGGAATTGTGGCCAATGCCGGTGGAATCTTAAGCGGGGCGATGGGGGTGGCTACATCTGGAGGGGATTTTCTCAATGCGGTGAGAAAAGATGGAAAGAAGGATTGGGGGGAGATTTTCAGCAGCGGGCTGGGAGCGCTTAGCGGCGCAGCGGGTGCGGCTGGCGGGACTGCTGGAATCGCTGGAAATTCAAAGGTAAGCGGCATATTAGGGGCTGTTTCAAGCGGACTGGGTATCCTAGGCTCTTTGGCACAAATGTTTAAAAAAGACGATAATACCTCACAAACTCAGCAAAACCCGCAAAATTCCGCTAACAACCCATGACACACCCCATGAAACTAAAATCTCCCAAACCATGTAAAAACAGCCTGAAGCGCACCCGGCTTCTGCACCAGATATCCGCCGCCAACGCGCAGATTCTGGTACTCCACGGGAAAGCCGGCTACGGAAAGACAGAGCTCGCCCGGCAGTACTGCGAGGAATTTGCCGGGACATCGGCGTGGTACATATTAGACGAAGCGGCCAATGAGCCGGAGCAGTTTGACGGATATCTGGACGCGGTATTTCGCGGAAATCTGCCCGGATACGGCGAGGAGGGAGAAGATGGGGATATATCCGAAGGAGCGGAGAAGTCCGCCTTTTCCCGTATTCTGCTTCGGGCGGGCAGGGCCCTGGAGGCGGGCGGCACGCCGTTTCTCCTGGTTTTTGACGGGTTTGAGACGGTCAAAAATGAAGAAATTCTTATGCGGGTCCGGGAACTGGCCGGAGATCTTCCGGAGGCTTTCCGGCTCTGCATTATCACGAGGGGGCATGTGCCGGATTTCCTGTCGCGCTTCGTGATGGCCGGAAATTGTCTGGTGCTGGACGAACAGGAATTGGCCTTTTCGCGGGAAGAGGAGGAGGCCCTTGCCCGGACGGTGCTTGCGGACGAAACGGGCAGGGGACCGGTGCTTCGTCAGCTTCATGAGGTCCTGTGCGGCTGGCCGGCGGGAATGATGCTGGCCCTTCTGTTTATCAAAAAGACAGGTATTCAGGACGGCATGCTGGACTGGCCGTATCTGGTGCGGACTTCGATGATCGGCGGATTCCTGAATTTCGAGATGTTTCGGGAACTCACCGAGACAGAGCGGGAATTTCTCATACGGACGGCCGATTTGGAGGAGCTGGAGGCGGAAGCCTGCAGCCAGATTCTGGGGAGAGAAGATTCCCAGGCTCTGATCGGGGGGCTTCTGGAGGAGGGCATCCTGTGCTATGAATGGGACAAGGACGGGGTCAAAATCCGCCGTCACCCAATCGTGGATTTGTATTTGGAGAGCTGCGGGGACAAAAAACTGTCCCTTGAGACGGCCCGCAGGGCGGCAGAATACTGGCTGGAAAAGAGAAATTTTCTGCGCGCGGTTCGGCAGGCGGCAAAAATCGGCTATACGGCCCTAATGCTGAAGCTTATGGAATTTCCGGGCGCGGAGCTTTTAAAGGCCGGGCAGGAGGAGGCGCTGGGCGTCTGTGTCCGCTGTCTGGAGGAGGCCGGGCTTTTGGTGGCCGGCAAGGTTCCGCCAAGGCAGATGGCTGCCATGCCGGAGGTTCTGGGGACAGCGGCTCAATATTATTATAAAGCCGGATTCCCGGAGCGGATGGAGAACTGCTTCAACCAGGCGGACAGCACCTTTGGAAAAGAAAATAAATTCAGCATGTACCGGGGACTGTACCGGGGACTTCTGCATTTTGAGGAAGATGCGGAGAAAAACCGCGGTTTGATTCATAATACCCTTTTTCTCCTGGAGGAAAACCGTTATCCCCTGCCGTATCTGGACGAGCAGGAGAAAAGACTTCTGGAGCGCGTAAAGGCGGAGAAAGCCGGCGAGGGAGCGGATACTTTGCGGGTGACATTTTTCGGGGATTTTAAGGCGGAAGTTGAGGAGGCGGGAAAGCCCCTTTCCTGGCGGACCCGCAAGGGCGGGGAGCTATTTGCCTATATGGTAAAGCTTGCCGGGAAGCCGGTGGGCAGGAAGCAGCTTCTCGCGGCCCTGTGGAACGATGAACTGCCGGACAACGCGGTGACCATGCTCCACAACATGCTCTACAATCTCCGCAAGGAGCTGTCGGCCTACCAGATGGAGGATCTGATTGAATATAAGGACAAGGTCTACCGCATCCACATGGAGCGGATTGAGACGGATCTCCGGGAGATTGACAGGCTCTGCCGCCTGGCAGACCAGAATGACCGGGAGGGACTTTTAAAGAATCAGGAGCGCTTCAAGACCTACTGGGGCCGGTATCTGGAGGATATGGACTCCATGTGGGCCGCGGAAGACCGGGAGTACTATGACACCCGGTTTTTAAAGGCCTGCACCTTGCTTGCAGAGGAAGCCCTGCGGGAGGGCCGCCCGGCGGACGGAGCGCTTTTTTATAAAAATGCCATGCTGGTCAACAGCTACTCAGAGGAGCTGGAGGCCGAGCTTTTAAAATGCTATGGGGAGATGGGAAATCTGAAGCAGGCAAAGACGGAGTACGAGCGGTTTTCCGCCCTGATTAAAAAGGAGCTTCAGATGGAGCCCGGGCAGAGGCTCAGACAGATTTATCGGCAGATTTTGAACCCATAGTATTGAAACGCAGGGCATGAACCGTATCGAATGAATGATTGCAGGAGGGAGGGAAAAAATGCGAGTGGAGACCCGCAGCCAGTATCTGGAGGAGGTCTGCCGCCTGGCTGGCAAAAAGACAAAGCTTGCGGGATGTACGTCCGGAAAGCCCATGTCCGGCGGAAGCTTTTCAGCTTTCGGGGGGCTTCCGGCGGCTGGAGAATGCCCGCCCTCCGAAAAGTTTTCAGCTTCCGGGAAGCTTTCCAAGGAGCTGGACAAAGAGGAAGAAGCATTTTTCGCCGCTGCCGGAGAAGCATTTTCTGGCGGCCTGTTTCTCCCCATGGAATATCTGACCGGCATCACAAAATGCAGCCCCTTTGAGCGCCACTGCGTCCTCATGGCCCTGGGCTATGAGCTGGGCGTCCCCTCCCAGGCGGACTGTGCCCGGCTCAACGGAAGCGAGACGCAGCCCGGGCTGACGCCGGAGCTTCTGGCGCGCTCCTGGCAGGGAGAGCCGGATGCGGAGACGGTCTGTCGGGCCTTCCGGGAGGACGGCCTTCTCATGCGGGTGTTTTTTCAGCGGGCGGGAGCCGCGGCGCCCTTTGCTGGCCAGGTGCTGTGCTTAAAGCCGCGGATTCGAAGCTTCCTGCTGGGGGAACTAACCCTTTCCGGGGAAGAATCCCGCGTGATCGGGGCATGTTTTCCGGAGGAGGAGCTGCCGCCTCTTGCAGAGAACCAGCCGGACGCTGCCGCAGTTTTGGACGGGGGTGCGGAAGTGGTGGAATTTCTCGGCGCGGAGGGAAGCGGCCGGTGCTTCTGCGCAAGGACTGTCTGCAGAAAGCTGGGGAAGCGGGCCTTTCCGGTGTATCTGGGGGAGGCAGCGGCCAGGGGATGGACGCCTAAGGAGACTGGGGAGCGGGCCGCATTGGAAAGCCTGCTCTTTCAGGCGGCTCCAATCCTGCTTGTGCCGGGACAGTGGGACAGACAGGAGCGAAAGCTGTGGCTGGGAGCCCTCATGGAACCGCTTCTGGAGGTATCCCGTCCCGTGTTTGTGACGGGCCCGCGGGAAAGCGGAGTCTGGGCCCGGGGCGGAAAGCCGCGGGTGCAGAGCTTTGAGGTGCGCGGGATGAGCCTGGTGGAGTCCAGGCAGGTCTGGCAGGAAGAGGGAGCGCGATTTGCCTTTGCGCCTGGAGTGAAGCCGGAGGACATGGCGAATCTCTTTCATTTTACCAGGGGCCAGATCCGGGAAGCTCTGGAAAATGCCTCCTTTGACGCCAGGAAAGCGCAGGCCGAGGCAGGCGGAGGCGGAACCGAGAGGGCTTTCCCTATCGGCCGTGACAGCCTGCGCCGCGGCTGCTACAGTCTTTTTGAGAGACAGCTTGTGACAAAGGCGGTGCGGATTCCCCAGGTATACGGCTGGGAGGATTTGATTCTGCCCAGGCCCCAGAAGGAAAAGCTTCGGGCAGCGGTGGCCCAGGTGCGCCGCAGACACCAGGTATATGAGGAGTGGGGCTTTCAGCAGAAGATGCCCTACGGACAGGGCGTGAGCATGATATTTGCCGGCCCGCCGGGTACGGGAAAGACCATGGCGGCCCAGGTATTTGCCGGGGAGCTGGGCCTCGATCTGTACAAGGTGGAGCTGTCCGCCGTGGTGAGCAAGTTTGTGGGAGAGACGGAGAAAAATTTAAATGAGATTTTCAGCCAGGCGGAGAAGAGCCAGGTAGTGCTCTTTTTCGATGAGGCGGATGTGCTTTTTGCCAAGCGCACCGAGGTCAAGGAGGCCAACGACAAGTACAGCAATATGGAGGCGGCCTTCCTTCTGCAGAAGATCGAAGCCTATGACGGCGTCACCGTGCTGGCCACCAATCTGATTCAGAATTTTGACGAGGCCTTTAAGCGGCGGGTGAAATTTGTGATTGATTTCCCATTCCCCGGAAGGGAAGAGAGAGGCGCCCTGTGGAGAAAGGCAATTCCGGAAAGGATGCCTGCCGAGGAGCTGGACTATGAGTATCTGGCGGAGACATTTGAGCTCTCCGGGAGCAATATCCGCAACATCGTTTTGCACGCCGCTTTTCTGGCGGCAGAGCGGGAAAAAGCGCTGGGCATGGAGGAGATTCTCCTGGCGGTCAAGAATGAATTTTCAAAGAGCGGAAAGACCCTGACGCGGGCCGAGCTGGGAGAGTACCATATGCTGCTGCCGGAGGTGGGATGATATGGGACAAAGCTGGGACAAAACGAGGAAAAAGTCAGAGGAACTCCTGCGGCAGAAGCCGGCCCGGGACAGGGAGAACCGGCCGGTGCTCACAGGATTTCGTCCGCTTAAAGGAGAGGAGCCTTCTCTGCGGGAGAGCCTGCGGCTGGAAAATTCCCGGGGAACCCTGGCTTTTGGCGGGGATGAGAGAAAGCGGATGACCCTGTTAGTGACAGAGAAGCGACGGCCGGGAGGAACGGCGGGCACGGACAGAGAGAGAGTTCTTCGGGAAAAGGGGCAGCGCAGCCGGCCCATGGGGGAGAACCGGACGCTCACAAATCCCGGGGAGCGGGAAAATGGGGCCTTTGGCTTCCAGATGCGGCCTTCCCTGACTCGGACCCAGATGCTGGAGCAGATGAAGCGCTACATGGGCGAGCACAAGCAGAAGGCATTGAAGGAGATGCTGCCTTTTCTGGTGACTCGGGAGGATGTGGCGTACAAGCAGGGGCTTGAGCAGGCCCTGCGCGAGGCCCGCAGGGAGAAAGGCGGAAGCGGCGCACGGGAGTTGGAGGGCCTTTTGGAGGAGGAAAAGCAGGAGCTGGTGTGGAAGCGCCAGGCGGAGGCTCGTTTTAGCCAGAGCCTGGAGAAGGCGCTTCGGGAAGAAAAGCAGACCGTGTGGGCAGACCATGAGAATACCGGAATGCGGCTGCTTCGCACAGCCTTGGAGGCTGCTCTGGGAGAGGGGGAGGATCCGGAAAATTCCCAGGGCGGAGCAGATGAGGCGGAGGACGCCGGGGAGACACCGGATTCGGGCACCCCGGAAGAAAAGTTTTTTCAAAGTCCAGAGGTTTGATTATAGGAATGTAGATAATTTGCAGCTATAATAAAGCAAGAAAAAAAACAAGAGGAAGGAGGCACTGGTTTCCGGCCGGGCGTATCAGAGCGCGGAAGGTACGGCGCATTGGGTAAAGGGGCGCGGAACCAGGAATGATATGGCGGAATATTTATCACCAGGCGTATACGTAGAAGAATTTGATTCAGGCGCCAAGCCGATGGAGGGCGTGGGGACAAGCACTGCGGGATTTATCGGACTGGCGGAAAAGGGACCGGTTGTGGGTGTTCCCCAGCTGGTAACGAATTTTGCAGATTTTAAGAGGACGTACGGAGGATACCTTTCGGAGAATGAGTTTGGCGAGTATCGCTTCCTGGCTTACGCCGTGGAGCACTTCTTTATTAACGGAGGCGCTCGCTGCTATATCACCCGTGTGGCTCCCTCCGATGCGAAGCAGTCTATGGGCTATGCTCCCACAGAGGATGCGGCGGCGGTTCGCTTTATCGCCAAGAACCCCGGCATCTGGGGCGACCGCGTGACGGTCTCCGTATCTCCCGCAAGCAAGGCTAAGACCCAGATCCTGGAGGATATGGGAGATGGAAAATATCGTGTGAAGAACAGCGCGGGATTCCTTGCCGGAGATGTGGTGGCATTTACCGTTAAGGGAGAGAAGGAAGCGGTTTATAACCGCGTTGTTTCCAATCAGGACAATGTGATTACCTTTGAGAAGGCATTTACGGGAGATGTTGTGGATACATCCCTTCTCCCCGCAAAGGTAATTTCTACCTGCGAGGTAAATTTGGAAGTAAAATATGAGGACATTTCCGAATCCTATGAGAATGTTTCTTTCAATATTAATGCGCCTGGCTATATTGACAAGAAGCTGTCAAAGTCCGATCTTGTGATTGCCGAGTACATTGGCAAGACCGGGGAGGAAGCGGTTTCTCCCTATGATGAGCTGACCGCCGAGGGTACGGTTTCCGCAGTCATTGGCCTGTCCGGAGGAAGCAATGGTTCTGTTGCAAATATTACTGCGGCTGATTTTATCGGCGAGGACAACGGAGCCGGAAGAAGAACGGGAATCCAGTCCTTCGTGGACAACGATGTGGTGTCCATCATGGCGATTCCCGGTGTGACCGATCCCAACGTGCAGCTGACGCTGGTGGCTCACTGTGAGAATTTGGGAAGCCGCTTCGCGATTCTGGATATCCCCAGAGACGCAAAGAAGGTACAGGATGTAATCGCTCACAGAGATATTTTTGACAGCTCCTATGCGGCTCTGTATCATCCGTGGCTGGAGGTATTTGATCCTCTTGACAAGAAGAACATGGCTCTGCCGCCATCAGGTTCTGTGGCAGGCATCTTTGCCAGAAGCGACAATACCAGAGGCGTACATAAGGCGCCGGCAAATGAGGTGGTGCGCGCATGCGTAGGTCTTGACTGCCAGTTCAACAAGGGCGAGCAGGATATTTTAAATCCCAAGGGTGTAAACCTGATCCGCGTATTCCCGGGACAGGGAATCCGGGTATGGGGCGCCAGGACGGTTTCCAGCGATGGAAGCTGGAAATATGTTAATGTCCGCAGGCTGTTTATCTTTATCGAGGAAACCATCAAGGCCAATACCAGCTGGGCCGTATTTGAACCTAATGATGAGGTTCTCTGGGTGCGTGTACAGCGGACAATCAGCGTATTTTTAACCAATCTGTGGCGGGGAGGCTCCCTGGCCGGAAGCAGCGCAGATGAGGCTTTCTTCGTGAATATCGGCAGGAACACCATGAGCCAGGATGACATTGACAACGGCCGTCTGATCTGTGTGATCGGTGTGGCTCCGGTGAAGCCGGCAGAATTTGTGATCTTCCGCATTACGCAGAAGACCAATGAAGCTTCCGAATAATAGGCAGTGATTCGGGATGGCCGGGTTCGCGGCTTGGCCGTCCTTAGCGGATATGAGAAGATGTAGAAGAAAGGGGAATTCCAGATGGCTTATCCACATGGCAGATTTAGATATAAGGTTGAGATTGACGGCCTGGACGCAGGCGGATTTTCAGAGGTGAGCGGTTTTGATTTATCCATCGATGTGATGGAGTACAGAGAGGGCGACGGAGTTCAGACACCCATGAAGATGCCGGGCTTAAGACGCTACAGCAATATTATTTTGAAACAGGGACTGGCTGATTCCATGGTGCTGTATGATTGGATCACCACAGGCGTGGACGGTGCGGTAGAGCGCAAGACCATTACCATCACGCTCCTTGACGAAGAGGAGTCTCCCGCAGCTTCCTGGCAGGTAATCAACGCGTGGCCCATGCGCTACACGGCTCCGGATTTTGATGCCAACGCATCCGAGGTGGCGATCGAATCTCTGGAGATCGCGCACGAGGGAATGACCAGAGTATCTTAAGGATGAACGCTTAGGAGCAATGTTCAGACATGCTCTGACAGAGCCGTTATGGCAACTGAATAAGTGAATGAAGCAGCCTGCCTGGGGAGAAACTCTTCCTAGGCAGGATTTAGTGCATTTATAGGTTTGGCACATGGAGGAGAATGATGCAGGATTTTGAAACAGAGTTTGCGTTTACACTGCCGAGAGGATTTGTGGACAGAAGCGGGACGGTGCACCGGGAGGGAATTATGCGTCTCGCAAACGCGGGGGATGAGATTCTTCCCCTGAGGGATCCGAGGGTGCAGCAGAACCCCGGATATCTGACGATTATTCTGCTTGCCAGAGTGATTACAAAGCTGGGGACGCTTCCCACGGTGGATACCAATGTGGTGGAGCGGCTGTACACTATGGATTTGGCGTATCTGCAGGATCTGTACCAGAGAATTAATACCATGGAGATGCCTGTGTACAAGACAATCTGTCCTCACTGCGGGGAGGAGATTGAGGTGCCCATAAATTTTATGGAAGCCGGTCTATAACAACCTATCCGGTGGACAAGATCTATGAGGAGGCCGCATTTATCGGCTATTATATGCACTGGAGCCACCGGGAGATTATGGGACTGAGCCATAGAGACCGGCTGAGATGGTGTAAGGAGATCTCTGGAATCAACAGCAAGCTGAATAAGGAACCGGAGAATATTTTTAAGATTTAGCCGATTCGGGCGCGCCTGAACGGCTGTGAGCAAAAGGAGCGGAAGCATGCCCATTATCAACGGAAAAAAACGCTATATCCCGGAGAGAAATACCGGGGGACCGCAGGGAGAGGGGCGCGGGCCGGCTGGCCCGCGCCGCGCGAATCCGCAGCCGGCTCCTCAGTCCCCGGCCCCTAAAAAGCGCTATCAGAGGGCACAGGTACAGGAGGAGAAGGCGCCGCGCGTAATTAAGCGCTATAAGGACGGCGGAGGGCCGACGGTGACTGCGGCGGTAACCCAGGATATCGGCAATTTTGTGGGAGGATATGAATTTACCGTCCAGTTCAGTCTGGGAAAAATCAGCTTTTCAAAGGTCGGCAACATCGGCGGGAGAATTGAGGTGGGAACCTTTGTGGAGGGCGGGAATAATGATTATCCCATGATTTATAAGACACCCCGCCGGGAACCGGATGTTCTCGTGCTTCAGAAGGGAGTTGCGGATTCTGCCACTGCCAATCTCCTGATTTCGCAGCTGAAAGAGGGAACCAAGGTGACGAGCATACTGATTTTTGTGAAGAGGAACGGAAGCACGGTGAAGACGTTCAGCATCACGGAGGGAATTATTATTTCAAGAAAATATTCAAACCTGGATGCCGCTTCCAGCAGTATATTTGTGGAGCAGCTTGAGATTGCCCACACGGGAATTTCGGAGGTATAACGAGCAGATGATGAATGGAGTACAGAAAGCAGCCGGCGTGGTGGAGCCAGTGCAGATTTCGGAGGCGCCGATGGGACTCGGCCGGCGCTTTGCCGCTTTCTCTCAAGAAATTTTGGACCGGTATGCCATATGGGAGAACTATCCATGGAGTGATGCGGTCATACAGTTTTTGCAGGCGGGAGAAGAGGAGGAAGCTTCGGAGAAAAAGGAGCCGTCCTCCTTTTTTGTGACGGTGGAGCTTTTGAAGCTCTATGTGGAGAAAGGCCGCGAGGAGCAGAAGACGGAGCACAGTTCGGAGGATACGGGCGATGAGGAGCTGACTGCGCGGATTGAGGCAGAACTAAAGCGCCTGCAGGCCAAATATGACAGGTGCTTTGGCATCCTTGAACGGCTGTACCGGGAGGGGCGGCAGATGCCCCGGGAGGAGCTTGCCGGGATTTGGGCAGCCATAGAGCGGGAGAGCGGTCGGCGCGCGGAACGAGAGCATGTGCAAAGAGCACGCGCGGGAGAGGCTTCGCGCGGATTAGGCCGTGCGGGAAATGGGAGCTTGATGAGAAGTTTTGGGAGCTATGGTTCTGGCCGTGTGGAGTCGGTACACGGGAGAATTACGCCTCTGTCCTTGAGAGGTCCCTGGAATCGTTTTCGCCGTTTGACGCAAGCGCACAGCCATATGCCGAATGGAAAGGAGCTCTTTCGCGCTTCGGTTCAGCGTCAGCAGCGGGAATTCTATTCAAAAATCGTGAGAGAGTATGTGGTGCAGGAGACGGAACGCCAGGCAAGGAACGGCCTGGGGAGGGAACTGCGCCCTTTTGAGAGACAGGCTCTGGCGTACTACGGGGCCAGCCTGGGCCGTGCGGAGCTGGCGTACTACGCGGCAAGCTCTGACAGAGAGGCCCTGTATCAGGAGACCGCGGCGTTCGTGCTTAGACAGCTGGCCGCGGCAAAGGCCGCGGATCGCCGGCGTGAAAGCGGGGAAATG
>CALWBS010000246.1 GCA_944376135.1 uncultured Enterocloster sp. | reverse complement strand
CATCCGGCCTCCGCCAGTTCTTCCTCCTCCAGGCGGATTGTTGCTTCTCCGTCCAAATCCGCGGTAAACCCCACCATCTCCGTGTCCGAGAAAGCCCAGGGCTGGCTCTTATAATAGCGGATGTTTTTTACCTTGAGGCCCACCTCCTCCATCACTTCCCGGCGTACGCAGTCCTCAAAAGTCTCTCCCACCTCCACAAATCCGGCGATCAGCGCATATCGGCGGTAGCTTCCGTGCGCATATCGGCTCATGAGAAGCTTCTTTTTCTCCCGATCAATCACCGCTACGATAATGGCCGGGCTGATCTTGGGGTACTCTGTCTGGCCGCAGGACGGACACACCATGGCCCGCTCCCTGCGGGAGGGCTCCATCTTCGTCCCGCAGCATCCGCAGAATCTGCGGCTCTGCCGCCACCGGTAGATCTGGCTTCCCGTGATGCCCGCATACGCCTGGTACATGGGGGTAAAATCCCGAAAAATATGCAGACCCTCCATAACCCAGCCCCCAAATTCCGGCATCTTTTGCTCACTGTTTAAAAAATAGGCCCTTCCGTCAATAGAAAAGAGATAATAGGCATCTGTTTTCCAGTCCCCCTCATTTTCCAGATCCCTAAAAACGGGCAGGCGGTATTCTCCCTTTTCCTTTAAGAGCATCACCTTGTTCAGCTCATAGTGGAGGACAAAATCATCCTCCCCCGGGACTTTTTCCCGATACACCGGGTCATATACCCGAGGCGCGATATCCTGTATCACCGCCTATCGCCTCCTTCCGAACGGCTTCCACACCTTCACCTTCACCCGGCGCAGCGTGCTGAAAAAATAATAATAAATGACAAATGCCGCCGTGGTCAGCGTCCATGTCAGCGGATAACAGAAAGCGGCTCCCAACATAGTATGGAAATGGGGCAGGGCAAAGAGAATCCACAGTACCCGCACCGCGCAGACACCCACACCGGTGATAATGAGCGGCATCCACGCATCCCCTACGCCGCGCAGGGAACCGGAAAGGATCTCAATCGTTACATAAGTGATAAAAGTAGGCACCACAAAATGGATAAGCTGCATGCTGATGGCCTGAACCTGGCTGTCCGTAGTGAAAAGTTCAACCAAAATCATGCCCCAATTGTAAAGAGCAAAGCTGATGGCCCCGGTGAGAACCACGCCGATCGCCATGCAGGCTCCGGTGCCCTTTCGCACCCGGTCGATCCGTCCGGCCCCGTAGTTCTGTCCCACAAAGGTAGTGACTGCAATGCCCAGCGCGTTAATAATCATCCAATACAGTCCGTCCACCTTCCCGTAGGTAGCCCAGGCCGTTACATTGTCCGTGCCCAGAGTGTTCACACCGGCCTGGACAATAATATTGGAAATATTATACATTACCGACTGCATGCCGGCAGGTACGCCGATGCGCACGATGCGGCGAAGCATTCTCCGGTCAATCTTGAGTTCCCTGGGCTCCAGCTTATACATATCATCCGTTTTCAGCAAGGCCCAAACCACCAGGATTGCGCTGACAAACTGAGAAATAATCGTTGCGATGGCAGCTCCCGCCACTCCCATCCCGACAACAGCTACCAAAAGAAGATCCAGGACAATATTGATAAAGCAGCTTGTAATGAGGAAATACAGCGGCCGCTTTGAATCTCCCACCGCCCGCAGGATACCCGCCCCCATATTGTAAATAAGATTGGGGATCATTCCCAGAAAATAAATCCGTATGTACACCATGGCATGGCCGATTACATCATCCGGCGTGTGCATCAGCCTTAGAGCCGCTCCGGAAAAGAGCAGCCCGATTATCATAAAAATAACGCCTCCCATGATGGAGAATGTCACTGAGGTATGCACGGCCCAGTGCACTCGGTCTGCCTTTCTGGCCCCATAATACTGGGAGATAACCACTGTGGCTCCGCTGGAGAGTCCCACGAAAAAGCCTACCAACAGATTGATGAGCGTGCTGGTGGTGCCTCCCACCGCGGCCAGAGCCTGTTTTCCCACGAACCGCCCCACAACCATGGCATCCGCCGTATTATAGAGCTGCTGAAAAAACGTTCCAAAAAGAATCGGGAAAAAAAACAGCAGAAGCTGTCCGAAAATATTTCCCTCCGTGATTCCATTTTTCCTGGCTTGTGATTCCATAATTTTCTGTCTCCTGTAACGTTTGGTGTAGTCTTCTCTGCAGCGGTTCAGACGGCGGATATACCCGCCGTCCGGACTGCTGTTTTACTTCTCGTCCCTGGCAGCGATCTCGGCAAAGCTTTTAACCAGACCGGCGATTCCCTGTATGTCCGAGGGGATGATAATCTTGTTGGCCTTTCCATCCGCAGCGGCGGTAAAAGCTTCCAGGCTCTTGAGCTGAAGCACTGAGGCATCCGCCCCGGCCTCCTTGATGAAGCGGATGCCGTCTGCCGTGGCCATTTGCACAGTGCGGATTGCCTCCGCCTGGCCCTGAGCCTCCTTAATCATCTTCTCCTTCTCCGCCTCTGCCTTTAAGATAGCCGCCTCCTTCTCCGCCTCTGCCTCCAGAACAGCGGACTCCTTGCGGCCCTCTGCCACCAGGATGGTAGACTTTTTCTCTCCCTCCGCCCGTAGAATGGCTTCCCGGCGCTCACGCTCCGCCTTCATCTGCTTTTCCATGGCCTCCTGAATGGCAGCCGGAGGAATGATATTTTTGAGCTCTACCCGGTTCACTTTGATGCCCCAGGGGTCTGTGGCGATATCCAGGGATTCCTGCATCTTCGCATTGATGGTCTCGCGGGACGTCAATGTCTCGTCCAGCTCCAGATCACCGATGATATTGCGCAGGGTGGTGGCCGTCAGATTCTCAATGGCCTGCAGGGGCCGCTCCACCCCATAAGCATAGAGCTTGGGATCCGTGATATAATAGAACACCACCGTATCAATCTGCATGGTTACATTGTCCTTTGTGATCACCGGCTGAGGCGGGAAATCTTCCACTTGCTCCCGCAGATCCACCTTTCTGGCCACTCGGTCAATAAAGGGCACAAGAAAATGCACGCCCACTCCATAGGTTCCCCGGTAAGCGCCCAGACGTTCTACCACCAAAGCCTTGGCCTGGGGCACAATACGCACGGACGTGGACAAAATAAACAAAATAATCAGGGCTATGATGATAAATGCCATAAATCCCCCAATCGCTGCAAACATAGTCATAAATACCTCCTGCATTTTTCTGTATTCTGCTTTCGCAGTCGTTCTTTCACTTTAAATACGGCGCTTTACTTCCGTTCCTCGGCAGCTACAAGAAGCTTAGCCCCGCTGATTCCCTTCACGATTACCGTGGTCCCCGGCGGAAAACTCTTTCCCGCCTCAAAAGACCTGGCAAGCCAGGTTTCCCCGGCCAGGACCGCGCTTCCGGCCTGGGCATCCACCGTCTCCTTTACCACAGCACTCCGGCCGATCAGGCCGTCCACATTTGTGGGGGTTTTCCTCTCCTGCACGTATCGGGAAGCAAAGGGGCGCACCAGGAAAAACAGCAGAAAAGACACCGCCACGAACACCGCCAGCTGGGGCCGAATCCCAGCCCCCAGCACTTGGACTATCAGGGCTGCCAGGGCTCCCCCCGCAAACCAAATGCTTGTGAGCGATACCGTCAGCGCCTCTGCCGCCAGAAACACCACAAAGGCCGCAAGCCATACTACCGTCATAATCTTCCTCCTCTCATACCTCCATTCTATCATACCTTTATCCAAAATCAATCTAAGGATTGAAAATTAAGAAAGTTGTTACTATAATGGAACGTAACAGTTCAGGACGGCGGGAAAGCAGGGGCAAAAACAGGCGTTAAGCTTGCTTATAAGCATGCTTTTGCCCCTGTTTTCCCATCGGATGGACATCCCATCTTTTGGCCGGCCTTTGGCCGGGCAAGAAGATGCGCCGTCCTGAACAGTTACGATGAAACGTATACGGTCCGAGGCGTGAGAAAACTGCCGGACTGCCATCACCGAGAGGAGACATACCAAAATGAAACACATCCTGCTTTTGGGAACCGGCGGCACCATAGCCTGCAAGCGGACGGAGGACGGTTTAAAGCCCGTCATCACCTCCGGGGAAATTTTGTCCTACGTGCCGGACAGCCGGGATTTCTGCCAGATTGACAGTATTCAGGCATTCAACATTGACAGTACCAACATTCAGCCGCGCCACTGGCTGTCCATCACCCGGGCCATCCGGGAGCATTATGAGGATTACGATGGGTTTGTCATCACCCACGGCACGGACACCATGGCCTACACGGCAGCGGCGCTCTCCTACCTCATTCAGCATTCCCCAAAACCCATTGTCATAACCGGGGCTCAGAAGCCAATCGACATGGAAAATACAGATGCCCGCACCAACCTGATGGACAGCCTCCGTTTCGCCGCCTGCTCCCGGGCACACGATGTGAACATTGTCTTTGACGGCAAGGTGATTGCGGGGACCCGCGGAAAGAAGGAGCGGACCAAGAGCTACAACGCGTTTTCCAGCATCAATTTTCCCTGCATCGCTATCATCCAGGAGGATCACATTCTTTTTTATCTGGATGACAAGGACCGGATGCCGGGCAGCCCTGCCTTTTACTCCGAGCTGAATCCGAATGTTGGCCTTTTAAAGCTCATTCCCTCTATGGACGCCTCCCTTCTGGATTATATGGTGGAGCGCTATGACGCGGTAATTGTGGAGTCCTTTGGCGTGGGCGGTCTCCCCTCCTATGAAAACGGGGACTATTACCGGGCCGTAGCCCGCTGGACTGCCCTGGGGAAAACCGTGATTATGACCACCCAGGTCACCAACGAGGGAAGCAATATGTCCGTATACGAAGTGGGAAGAAATATAAAGAAACAATTCGGCCTTTTGGAGGCCTACGACATGACCCTGGAGGCCGCTGTAACAAAAACCATGTGGATTCTGGGGCAGACGCGAAAGCCGGAAGAAATCCGCGCTCTCTTTTACAAAACAATCAACAGGGATATCCTGTGGAAAGCCTGAGAACCTGCAAATGACAGAATCCATCAAACAACTGCAAACGGGGCTGCGCGACGGCATCCCCATCGGCCTCGGTTACCTGGCCGTATCCTTTACCTTTGGAATCATGGCGGCCGGCGCCGGTCTCACAGCGCCCGAGGCCGTTTTCATGTCCTTTACCAACCTTACCAGCGCCGGCCAGTTCGCGGGCCTGGGCATCATACAGACAGGAGGCTCGCTTCTGGAGATGGCGGCCGCGCAGCTTGTCATCAATCTGCGCTACTGCCTTATGTCCTGCGCTCTCTCCCAGAAGTTTCCGCCGGACATGCCCTTTTTTCACCGGTTTTTCGTCTCCTACGGGGTGACGGATGAAATATTCGGCGTGTCCGTGTGCCGGCCGGGAAACTTAAGTCCCTTCTACAGCTACGGCCTCATGGGAACGGCTGTCCCCGGCTGGACGCTCGGCACGCTCCTTGGTTCCTTGTCCGGAGGCCTTCTGCCCGCCAGGCTCCTCTCCGCCTTAAATGTGGCCCTCTACGGCATGTTTCTGGCTGTGGTGATTCCCCCTGCCAGGGAAAACCGGATTCTGGCAGGCGTGATTCTCATCTCCATGGCCTTCAGCGCCCTTTTTTCATGGCTGCCGCCCTTAAACAGCCTGTCCTCAGGCACAATCATTATTATATTAACCATCCTCATCGCCGGCGGAGCCGCGTGGCTGTTCCCGGTAAAGGAAGATGAGGAAGATGGGAGGAATTCATGAGTGCGCGCACCCTTTCTTATATCCTTGTCATGGCAGGCGTGACCTATCTCATCCGCATGCTGCCCCTGACGCTGATCCGCCGGCAAATCCGCAGCTCCTTTATCCGATCCTTCTTGTATTACGTGCCCTACGTCACGCTGTCCGTCATGACCTTCCCGGCTATCCTCACCGCGACCTCCTCTCTCTGGTCTGGAGGCGCAGCTCTGGCCGCAGCCGTATTTTTGGCCTACCGGGGAAAGAGCCTGTTTTCCGTATCCCTGGCGGCCTGCGGGACGGTGTTCATCCTGGAGCTGTTTTTGTGTTAACCGGGACAGCTGTTGTCTGAGGAGCCGCCTGACGGCTGCCCCCTCGCTTCATCGAGCGAATCACCGCCTTGGTCTCCTTGTCCACGCGCAGGGACTCCGTGATTTTCTGCAGAGCTTTATTGTAGGTCCAGTCATCCAAGCGGCTGGATTTTAAAGATTCCATCACCTGCTCCGGAAAATGGACAAAATATATGGACAAAGCCCAGGCCGCCCCCATTCTGGCATAGTACCCCGGATGGCTGACGCGGTCAATACGCGCCAGCGCCCGCTTAAGATACGTCTCCTCCGCAAAATGGCTAAGAAGCATGACCAGAGCGAATCTCAGCTCATATTCCTCCCCGGAATCCAAATAGGGCTGAATAAATTCCCAGGCCCCCTCCCTGTTTTTCTCCGCTGCTTTCAGGCTGCCGCAGATTAAATCACAGACCGCCCAGTTGTCGATGGCCGGGACAAAGGCGCGGATGTGGGGCAGGGCATCCTCCCAGGTCTTTATTTTCCCGATGCACAAGCCCCAGATAATTTTTTCGTCATAACAGGGAGGGAGTTCCCGGCTTTCCCCCTGTGAAAGTTCCTGAAAGACCCGCTCCATTTCTTCTATATACTGCCCTCTCTCCTTTGCCGAAAGTCCCCCGGCAATCCGCCGCAGATTGGGCGTGCGCACCCCCAGAATTCCTGCCACCCCCGGCAGCAGCTTCTGATGAAATTCCTGGTATTTTTCCTCAGATGCATCCAAAAGCTTTTCGTATACACAGGCTCGCAGACCCGTTCTCTTTCTCTTGTCCATACTCCTCCTTGGCGCACATTATTATATTCACAGCAAAAATTCGCTGAGTACAAAATTGCTCACATCCATGCCCCACTCTGTGAGAGCAATCCGCGTTCCCTCCTGCTTCACAAGACCGTCTTTTTTCAGGCGCTCCAGAACCGGTCCGTAGACAGAGGTGAGCTTTACCCCGAACATAGCCGCAAAATCCAGTTCGGACACTCCCTGCACCATCCGCAGCCCCAGAAACATAAATTCCTCCATCCGCTCCTCTCTGGAGAGCTTCTGAACCGGGCCGTGAAGCGCTTCCAGCGTCTCCCCGCCGTCCCCTGCGGAAAAATCCAAAGCCATATAACTTTCTATGTCCGATTCATTTCGGAATCTGCACCCCATCACATAGGAGGATGCCCCCAGCCCCAGTCCCAGATAAGGGACCTCCGTCCAGTAGCCGATGTTGTGTCTGCATTCCCATCCCGGACGGGAATAATTGGAAATCTCATACCGTCCATAACCCTGGCCGGCCAGATACGTCCGGGTGAAGGAATAAATCTTATACTCCATGTCCTCGTCCGGCAGAGCCGGCCAGCCCGCTGCCGGTCGCTCTCCTTCTCTGTCCTTTGTCCTTCCCTGTCCGGACTTACCCCCTTCCGCTTTGGGGCCGTAGACCTCCCAGAAGGGCGTCCCCTCCTCCACAATCAGACTGTAGGCCGAGATGTGCTCCGGCTTGAGCATTGTCACCTTTTTCAGGGTATTTTTCCAGGAATCAAAGGTCTGACCGGGAATTCCGCTCATCAGATCCACGCTGATATTGGAAAATCCTTCCATTCTGGCATACTGGAAGGTCTTTAAAAAATCCTCATAGGAATGGATGCGGCCCAGCCAGGCAAGCTCCCTATTGTCTGCGGACTGGAGTCCAATGCTCAGCCGGTTGATTTTGCAGTCCCGGTAAACTGCCAGCTTATTTTTCAGCAGGGTGCCCGGATTGACCTCGATTGTCACCTCCGCCTCCGGAGCCACCCGAAAGTTCTCCCCCACAGCCTCCATGATCTGCCGGATAAGGACAGGTTCAAAAACGGAGGGGGTTCCCCCTCCGATAAAAATCGTCACTACCCGGTAATTCTCCATCCCTCTTCCCGCGGTCCGAATCTCCCGGCAGAGCTGCTTTGTATATTCCCGGTGCAGCTGGGGAAGGGCCCGAAAGGAGAGAAAGTCGCAGTAATTGCACTTTTTCTCGCAAAAGGGGATGTGGATGTAAAGCTCCAGAGGCTTGCTCTGTCTGTCATCTCTTGTCATTCTCACTCACTTCTTACTTCCTGTGAAAGTTCTGCCGCCGGCCGGCAGATTTTGTCACAATTCGTCCGGCATTTTACTGCTCGTCCAGCTTGAGCACGCTCATAAAGGCTTTCTGCGGGATTTCCACGTTTCCGATTTGACGCATCCGCTTCTTGCCTTCTTTCTGCTTTTCGAGAAGCTTCTTCTTCCGGGAAATATCGCCGCCATAGCACTTAGCCAGCACGTCCTTGCGCACCGCCTTCACCGTCTCCCTGGCGATAATCTTGCCGCCGATGGCCGCTTGGATGGGAATCTCAAACAGGTGTCTGGGAATCTCCTCCTTGAGCTTCTCGCACATCTTCCTGCCCCGCTCATAAGCGGAATCCGCATGGACGATGAAAGAGAGGGCATCCACTTCCTCCCGGTTCACCAGGATATCCAGCTTCACCAGGCCGGACCGCTCGTATCCTTTCAGCTCATAGTCAAAGGAAGCGTATCCCCGGGAACGGGACTTTAAGGCGTCAAAAAAGTCATAGATAATCTCATTGAGAGGCAGGTCGTATTTTAACAGAGCCCTGGTAGTCTCAATGTACTCCATGCCCAGATACACGCCCCGCCGCTCCTGGCACAGGGTCATGATGGGACCCACAAACTCCGTGGTAACCATGATCTCCGCACTGACAATGGGCTCCTCCATATAGTCAATCTCCGAAGGCTCCGGCAGGTTGGAGGGATTGGTCAGCTCGATCACCTCGCCTGAGGTCTTGTGCACCCGGTAAACCACGCTGGGGGCGGTCGTCACCAGGTCAAGGTTGTATTCCCGCTCCAGCCTTTCCTGAATTATTTCCAGATGAAGCAGTCCCAGAAAGCCGCAGCGGAATCCGAAGCCAAGGGCCGCAGAGGTCTCCGGCTCATAAAAGAGGGAGGCATCGTTGAGCTGAAGCTTCTCCAGGGCATCCCGCAGATCATTGTACTTGGCGCCGTCCGCAGGGTACAGGCCGCAGTAGACCATGGAGGTCACCTTTTTGTAGCCGGGAAGAGGTGTCTCACAAGGATTCTCCCGATTGGTCACCGTATCGCCCACCCGGGTGTCCCTCACATTCTTAATGCTGGCGGTCAAATAGCCCACCATGCCCGCCGAGAGCTCCTCGCAGGGGATAAACTGGCCCGCTCCGAAATATCCCACCTCCACCACATCAGCCTCCGCCCCTGTGGCCATCATGCGGATGGGCGTCCCCTTTTTCACCGTTCCGTCCATCAGGCGGCAGAATACGATCACACCCTTGTAAGAATCGTAAACCGAGTCAAAAATCAGAGCCTTTAAGGGCGCGTCCGGATCTCCCTTAGGCGCGGGAATCTTATGCACCACCGCTTCCAGCACCTGGTCGATATTGAGGCCGGTCTTTGCGGATATGCGGGGCGCATCGCTGGCATCCAGACCGATCACATCCTCAATCTCCGCCGCCACATGGTCCGGGTCAGCGCTGGGCAGATCAATTTTATTAATTACGGGAAATACATCCAGGTCGTGGTCCAGGGCAAGGTACACGTTAGCCAGCGTCTGGGCCTCGATTCCCTGGGAGGCGTCCACCACCAAGATGGCGCCGTCGCAGGCCGCCAGGCTCCGGGACACCTCATAATTAAAATCCACATGTCCCGGCGTATCAATCAGGTTGAAAATATATTCATTTCCATCCTGTGCCCTGTAGACCGTGCGCACAGCCTGGGACTTGATGGTAATGCCCCGCTCCCGCTCCAGATCCATATTATCCAGAACCTGCTCCTGCATCTCCCGGCTGGTAAGAAGGCCGGTCTTTTCGATAATTCTGTCCGCCAGGGTAGACTTTCCATGATCGATATGGGCGATAATACAAAAATTCCGTATTTTGCTCTGATCAATAGCTGCCATTTTTTATCCTCACTTCATCAAAACTTCATTAAACAATGCACTGCACAGAATGCACCCGCTCCCAGGGCATGTCCCGGGCCGGGTGCCATTAAGATGGATTATACTATTATTTGCGCGGGGTTGTCAACCGGCGGGGATTGGGGGGGCGGTGATTCCAATTCTTCCTATCCCCCAAGCACCATATCCAAAATCTCCGCCAGCGGCCTCATAGCGTTCACCGCCTCCTCAAAGGTATTGGTCTGGGCACCCACCTCGATGAGACTGGAGCGGGGGCGCAGATGCATGTTGTAGCGCAGTCCCTTCAGATAAATTTTCCGCGTATACCCCGGGTAATAGGCGGCGGCCCCCAGCTGCATCTGCAGGCTGAACGCCAGATTTTCCTCCCGGTAGGGATTGGGCAGATACTCGATGGCTCCCTCCGGCGTCTGGCTTAATCCGTTGAAGAACATAATCTGAGCTGTGGGATGGCCGTCCACTTCCGTGACCAGATGCACATTTTCCCCAACTCCGTCCCGATGAATGTCCAAAACCACCTGGATAGAGGGATACTTTTGGAGAATAGCCGTCACGCCCTCCAGCGCATAGTTGTAGGCCTTGCTCCGGTCCAGCTTCCCGTCCTGCAGATCATAGACCGACGTGTCGTGGTACACAGAGTACCCCTTCTCCGTCAAGAGACGGGCGAGCTCCTCACCCACGGCCACCACATTTTCTCCGGGTTCAGAATCCACAAAAGTCTCCTGAGAATGGGTGTGGTAAATAAGAATCTGCGGGACGCCTGCCTCCTTGTCCAGGGACAGATCCATGTCCAGAAATGCCTGGGCATTCATCAGCTCCCGGCCCGCTGTGGTGGATGTGTGGACATTGTAAAAATTTTTCATCAGAAAATCATAATCCATCAGCTGTTCCAACACATATGTACTCCCTGTAATAGGCCGGTCAATGCTGCCCGCCAGGGTCTGGGAACCGGCCAGAAGCCCTTCCTGACCGGAGAGCGCATAGGCCGCATCCCCGGTTTGACCGCTCACAGCCGGCGTCTCCTCCTTTTCGCGGATTCCACTCTCCTCCCCGCCGTACCAGGCCAGGTAGGCGTGCTCCTCGTAAAAGCGGCGCAGCGCCTGATAATTCCGGTAGGAAGGATCGGGTTCCCGCCATTCTCCCCATTCGCCGCTGTCTGCTCTCCCGGATGCCTCCTCCAGGAAAAATGCGCCTCTCTGATTCCACAGGCCGGCTGCCAGCCGAGAGCCCCCGGCTCTGACCGCATTCTGCAGAACATCCGGCCAATTTTCCACCGTCCCGGCTCCTGCCCGCAGGCCTCCCAAAAGGCTCCCGGAGACCAGAAGGACGGCGGCAGCCCGGCCCAGCCTTCCTCCATGCCTTCTGCCCCCCACTTGCATATTCCATTCTCCCGCTAATCCGTTTCATAGTATCATATGCACAGGGGCGGGATAACTTTCATTCCCGCCCATTTTCCCCAAATACCGCCTGATGGATTCCCTCCGATATTGTAAAGCTCAGCCGCTTGACCGACTGGTCAATGTCCGGGGGCGTGACGTAGAGCGGGCCGAATTCCGGCTCCAAAAGCTCCCGGATAAGCTGATACTGATCCTCAGGTTCCATGCCGGCAATCCAGTCCCCTGTCTTTTTCGCACTTCTGCTGTTTCGCAGGACCTGAATCAGGGCGGACAGCGTGTCCTGCACAATGGCCGCCGCACCTACCACGGTCGGCACCCCAATAGCCAAGACGGGGACTCCCAAGCTTTCCTTTGTCAAGCTGTGTCTATGATTTCCCACACCGGAACCTGGCTGGATTCCCGTATCCGTCAGCTGAATTGTGGTTCCTAAGCGCCGCACGCTCCGTGCCGCCAGCGCGTCAATAGCGATCACCAGATCCGGTCTTGTCTCCCGGACTATCCCCTTTAAAATCTCAGCTGTCTCCATGCCGGTCTGGGCCATCACCCCGGGGGCTATGCCGCTGACCTGTGCGTTCTCTCCCCGCTGCCCGAAATCTCTCAAATGTCTTGTCATCCGGAGATTTCCCACAACTCTGGGGCCCAGGGAATCCGGCGTTACGCTGCTGTTTCCCAATCCCGCAACCAGAATCGCCGGAAAATCTCTTTTCTCTCCCCCATTCTGCCCTCCGCCCGGACCGCTCTTTGCGCGAAAGCATCCCCGTCCTCCCAGCATCTCCTCCATCAGACGCCGCAGCTCCCCGGCCAGCTCCCCGGCAATCTGGCTGTGATAGTCCTCGTCCTCCTTTAAAAGCTGATTTGCCTCTAGCGTCAGGTAGGTACCCATCGGCTTTCCCATGGCCTGCGCTCCCCGGCTGTTTAGAATTTTTACTTCAGTCAGCTTCACCTGGCTTTTTTTGTGTACCCACTCCCGCAGGGCCACGCCGGAGACCTCGCCGCCGTCCCCCTCAAAACTTTCCCGGTTCTCCAGAGCCAAGTCTGTGCGGACCGGAAAACCGTTCGCCGACTCTGTCTTTTTTCCGTCCATTTTCCGCCCGTCCGCCTCCTGTTTTTCTCTCATTTGTCATACACCTGACCTTTCTTAAAATCGATATGTTCCCGCCGTTCTAAACTGTTGCCGGAATAGTAACAGTTTTTACAGGAATCGCGAAAATATGACTTGACATTCCCTGCCAAATTAGCTAGAATACAGTAGTATGTTTACATTGAACT
>CALWBS010000245.1 GCA_944376135.1 uncultured Enterocloster sp. | reverse complement strand
TGGATTCGAACCACCGAAGGCAGTGCCAGCAGATTTACAGTCTGTCCCCTTTGGCCACTCGGGAATTCGCCCAAATGTCTGATAAACAACGATTATGATACCATAGACCGGGGGAAAAATCAAGAGGCCAGATGGAAAAATAAGAGTAAAATTTTGCGGTACTTAGGTACTTAATTGAGATAAACCCAAACAGTGCTAAACAATACCCCAGATTCTGTTTATTGACAAGCACAGAAAACAATAGTATACTAGGAGACCGGCGTGTGAAAATTTTGTCGGTGAACGTCGACAGCAGCGCGAAGCTTTTTTCAGATGTATGTTCAAAGGGGAATATACAGCTGAATTTTTTTGCGTAGAAAGGCACTTCTTTGAAGTAGAGTGATGCCGCGTTCCAGAAACAAAATTGCCAAATATTTTGCCTGCCAGGGTAAAATATAAAAATGTGCGTAACCGTTCGGAATGGCGGTCATCCGATATTTTTCGTCCGGCTTTTGGACGGCAGGAAGACCAGGTGCCCTTTGGGGTATGCGCCGTCCTGAACAGCTACAAATGTTTAAGGAAAGGAAGATAAAACATGAAAAAGAAAATTACGGGAGCTTTTCTTCTTGGCGCTATGGTGCTTTCCCTGGCTGCCTGCGGAAGCTCTTCCAGTACATCGGAATCCGTCTCTGAGAGCGGAACTGCCGCAGGGCCCACCGCAGCAGGGGGAGCAGCAGAAAACCAGGCGCCTGCCGGCGGTAAGGTTGTAAGAGTTGCGGCGGTTGATCCGCAGGTTGCGCTGGATCCTCAGCAGTATACGTACAGTATCATTATGAAGATCACAGACAACATCACAGAATCACTTCTTAAAACGAATGGGGATGGAAGCCTGGAGCCTATCCTTCTTACGGGAATGCCGGAGATTTCTGAAGATCAGCTGACCTACAGCTTTGAGCTTCTTCCGGACGTCAAGTTCCACAATGGGGAGACTCTGAAGGCCTCCGATGTCAAGTATTCCTATGAGCGTCTTATTAAAATGGCTAAAATGGCCACACTTCTTGAGAATGTAGCCGGCTATGACGAGATGAGCGCCGGAACAGCCGATGAATTATCCGGATTTCAGATTCAGGATGATACGCATTTCACAATTACTTTGAAGAAACCGTATGCCCCCTTCTTATCCGTGCTCTCCACCGCATATACGGCAATTTATCCGGAGGCTGCGTGTGAGGAAGCAGGGGATACCTGGGGTATGCAGACTTTGTACGGCACGGGCCCCTTTAAGCTGGACAGCTATCAGACGAGCGTGGGCGCCGTACTGTCCCGGTTTGATGACTATCATGGCGGAGCTGTAAAGCTGGACGGCGTGGACTACAAGTTTATTGAAGATGTAAATACCCAGGTTCTGGAGTACCAGGCAGGCAACGTGGATTATGTGGATGTAGATCCTTCCGTGTACCCGATTTACTCCAGCAATCCGGAGCTTAGCGGAGAGATGCACGGATTCCAGCCTACCGGATGCTACAGCCTGACCCTGAATGTAAAGACATTCCCGGATGCAAGAGTGAGAGAGGCAATTGCTCTTTCCATCGACCGCAAGGCTATCTGCGAGAGCATTCTTCACGGAACGGCAACGGTTCCCACCTCTTATATTCCCGCGGGAATCATCGGACATGATGACAGCCTTCCCGAGTTTGAGTACAACCCGGAGCGCGCGAAGGAGCTTTTGGCAGAGGCCGGTTATCCGGACGGAATCGACGTGCGTGTGACGGTAAATACAAAGTACCAGGGCAATGTGGCTATCGCAACTGTTTTCCAGGAGCAGGCCAAGGCTGCGGGCATCAATGTACAGGTAGACCAGGTAGACTCCGCCGCATGGTCTGACATGAAGCTTTCCGGAGGCGTGGACTGCGGAATCTCCAACTGGTATGTAGACTACTCCGACCCGGAGAGCATGCTGTATCCCATGACAAAGACGGACACGAACTCCAGCTTCTGGCACAATGAAGAGTTCGACCAGCTTCTGCAGGACGGTATCGCAACCACTGATACGGCAGAGCGTCAGGAGATCTATGCAAAGGCAGAGCACATTATGACAAGAGAAGACTGGGCCACCACTCCTCTTTATAATGAGACAAAGTATTATCTGTTAAATCCCAGCATCACAGGATTTGAGATTGATTCTACATTCCGTATGTTCTGGAAGGACGCAGATATTCAGTAATTACGCTTTTAAGAGGAAGAGGGGGAATCGCACTAAATTTAGGGCATTCCCCCTCTTTTTCTGGAAAGGGCAGTATTTGAGATTAGGAGGAAAGTGATGCTTTCATACACAGCAAAACGTTTGGTGCAGACCATATTCGTTCTGTTTGGAATCAGTCTGATCACCTTTATTTTACTGCAGGTCGTCCCGGGAGATCCCGTTGCCCTTATGCTGGAAAAGCGGGCGGACCCGGAGACGATCGCAAAAGTGAGACATGAGCTGGGGTTGGATCTTCCGATCTATGTCCAGTATCTTAATTTTATAAAGGGTGCTGTCCATCTGGATTTCGGCACGTCTTATTTTACCAAAGAAGTTGTATCGGTCGCTCTTTTCCGCTGCTTTCGGGTGACGGTAAAGCTGGCCTGCATGTCGTTTGTTTTTGCGGCGGTCATCGGTATACCCAGCGGTATTTTTTCTGCTGTAAAGAGGGGGAAAGGCGTTGATACCCTTGTTATGGTCCTTTCTATTATCGGCGTATCTGCTCCGGCCTTCTGGGTGGCGATCATTCTTCAGATTGTATTTGGCCTGAAGCTGGCGGTTCTTCCCATTTCAGGTTTTGATTCTGTTGCAAGTTATATCCTTCCCAGCGTTGCCCTGGGGGCACGGTATGCGGGCAGCATGGCCAGAATTACCCGTACCAGCATGCTGGAGGTGATGGGACAGGATTATATCCGCACGGCCAGAGCCAAGGGTGTGAGAAAATGGGGGGTTATCATGAAGCATGCGCTGAAAAATGCCCTGATTCCCATTGTAACCCTTGTGGGTACGGACTTCGGCTATATGCTTACCGGCTCCATGCTGATTGAAAAAGTATTTTCCATTCCCGGAATCGGAAAGCTGGCAGTGGATGCCATGTCCAACCGTGATCTTCCTCTTCTGGAGGGAACAGTTATGTATATTGCATTCGTATTTGTTATCGTAAACCTGATCGTAGATTTATCCTATGCATTCCTGGATCCGAGAATCAGATATGGGAAAGGAGCAGCATGAGCAAGAAGATATTTGGATTTTTTAACAAGCAGAAACAATTTGAACAGGATGTGCTGGAAAACGGCATGCAGTATTCCAGCTTTTACGGGGACAGCTTTAAGCGGCTGAAAAAGAATAAGATGGCTATGTTCTGCGCAGCGGTTCTGGTTGTGATTATTCTGGTAGCTATCTTTGCGCCCCTGCTGGCTCCTTATGACCCCACCTACCAGGATTATTCCGCGGTTTTGGCAAGCCCCAGCCTGGCACATCCGTTCGGTACCGACGAGTATGGAAGAGATATCCTGTCCAGAATCATCTATGGTTCCCGGGTGTCCATCAGCATCGGTATTGTGGCCCAGGTGGTGGCCTCTCTTGTGGGAGTGACCCTTGGAGCCATTGCCGGGTATTACGGCGGTAAAATTGACAGCATTATCTCCCGTATTATGGAGATCTTCCAGGCATTCCCGGATCTGATCTTTGCCATGGCCATCATGACCTTCATGGGAAAAGGTGTGGTAAATCTGTTTATCGCTTTGGGACTGCTCACATGGGTTAGGACAGCCCGGATGATCCGCGGCTCTGTTATGCAGCTGAAGGAAAAGGAGTACATTGAGGCCAGCCGCGCCAACGGCGCCACAACCTTCTGGATTATTACCAAGGGCCTGATTCCCAACTGTCTCTCCACCATCATTGTCCTTGTGACCCTCGGGATTCCCAATGCTATCATGTACGAGGCATCTTTGAGCTTCTTGGGAATCGGCATTCAGCCGCCTACACCGTCCTGGGGAAATATGATCAGCGCGGCTCAGACATTTATCAGCTACCGCCCGCTGTACAGCATTATGCCGGGCGTGGCGATTATGGTAACGGTTATCGCATTCAATATTTTCGGCGACGGACTGCGGGATGCCCTTGATCCGAAACTGAAGAGCTAAAGGGAGGCATTGACTATGGGAGAAAAAATATTAGAAGTAAAGCATTTGAAAACATATTTCCATACGGATGCCGGTCTGTCAAAGGCGGTGAATGACGTATCATTTTCCGTGGAAAAGGGAAAGACACTGGGAATCGTGGGAGAGTCCGGATGCGGCAAGAGCATCACCTCCTTGTCTATCATGGGACTGGTGGAGACTCCTCCGGGACAGATTGCAGGCGGCGAGATTCTATTTGAGGGCGAAGACCTCTTAAAGAAAAATGAGGAGGAGATGAGCAAAATCAGGGGCAATAAGATTGCTATGATTTTCCAGGAGCCCATGACCTCTTTAAATCCGGTATTTACCATCGGGCAGCAGATTACGGAAGCCTTGATGCTCCACCAGAAGCTGACTAAGAAGGAGGCCAGGGAGCGGGGCATCGAGATGCTCAAGATGGTGAAGATACCCTTGGCGGAGAAGCGCTTTGATGAATATCCCCATCAGCTCTCCGGCGGTATGAGGCAGAGAGTTATGATTGCAATGGCCCTGTGCTGCAGCCCGGACCTTCTGATCTGCGACGAGCCCACCACGGCTCTGGATGTTACCATTCAGGCCCAGATTCTGGATCTGATTAATGAGCTGAAGGAGAAAACGGGAACCTCTGTCATGATGATTACCCATGATTTGGGTGTAATCGCGGAGGTGGCGGACGATGTTATGGTTATGTACGCCGGAAAGGTAGTGGAGCACGCAACCTGCGATCAGATTTTTGAAAAGCCCATGCACCCATATACTTACGGACTGATGAACTGCATTCCCAAGCTGGACGGCGATGACACCGAGCGGCTCAGCGTGATTGAGGGTATGGTTCCCAGCTTTGACGATATGCCCAAGGGCTGCGCCTTTTGTCCCAGATGCCCGGAGGCTATGGATATATGCAGGGAAAAGATGCCGAAGCTGGCAGAGGCAGAGGGACGTCATGTGCGCTGCTTTAAATACACGCAGGAATGGGAGGAGAACGGCGAATGAATGAGACGACGAGCCAGACCCCCTTATTGGAGGTTAAGCATTTAAGAAAACTGTTTCCTGCAAAGTCAGGATTTTTATCCAGAGAAAAAACATTTATCAAGGCAGTAGATGACGTGTCCTTTACTCTTATGCCCAGGGAAACGCTGGGGGTTGTAGGGGAATCGGGCTGCGGCAAGTCCACCATGGGGCGCTCCATTCTCCGCCTGATTCAGCCCACGGAGGGAGAGATCTTCTATAAGGGCCAGGACTTTATGAAGGCATCCGGGGCGGAGCTGCGCAAGCTCCGTTCGGATATGCAGATTATTTTCCAGGATCCTTATGCCTCCTTAAATCCCAGGATGACGGTGGGGGAGATTATTGCGGAGCCGCTGAATATCCAGAAAAAGTTTTCTTCTAAAGAGGAGACAAGGGAGCATGTGTTAAAGACCATGGAGGTGGTTGGATTAAATCCCAAATACTATAACCGCTATCCCCATGAATTTTCCGGCGGGCAGAGGCAGAGAATCGGCATTGCCAGGGCCATTGTTCTGGGGCCGTCCCTTATTGTGTGCGATGAGCCGGTATCCGCTCTGGACGTATCCATTCAGTCTCAGGTGCTAAACCTTTTGAAGGACCTTCAGGAGTCCATGGGGATGGCGTACATTTTCATTTCCCACAATCTGAGTGTTATCAAGCATATCTCGGACCGGGTAATGGTTATGTATTTGGGGCATGTGGTGGAGATGGCGGATAAGGCAGAGCTGTTTTCCAATCCCAGCCATCCCTATACCCAGGCACTGATGTCGGCAATCCCGCTTCCGGAGCGCCACTCCAAGCGCAAAAAGATTCTTCTCCAGGGGGATCTTCCCAGCCCGGCAAATCCGCCTTCGGGGTGCATCTTCCATACCCGGTGCTTTATGGCGCAGGATAAATGTGCTGCGGAAAAGCCGGAGCTTAGGGATATCGGAAATGGGCATCTCTGTGCGTGCCATTTCTGCGGGAAACAGTAAAAAAGGGAGAGGCAGCGGATGGCTGCCGTGATAAAGGAGACTTGTGTGATGAAAATTACAGATATTAAAACACATATGATGCGGGTGCCGCTTGTGAAGCCGTTTCGTATTTCTCTGGGCGTGATTACCCATGCCGTAAGCTGTCTGGTGGAAGTGGAAACCGACGAGGGTATTATCGGATACGGGGAGGGCTCCCCGGGCCCTCTGATTACCGGTGAGAATCTGGAGGGAACGGTAGAGACCATCCGGGTATTGAAAGAAAAACTGATCGGGATGGATCCGCGGGATATCGAGGCGGTGTATACGGTGATGAACCGGACTGTGGCCTATGCGGGAACCGCAAAGGCGGCGATTGATATTGCCTGCCACGACATTCTGGGAAAATCCGCGGGCCTGCCCTTATATAAGGTGCTGGGAGGCCTGTCCAATACGGTGGAAACAGATATGACTGTCGGCATTGACGAGCCTGGGGTAATGGCGGAGAAGGCAAGGGAGCATGTAAAGGCCGGATTTCGCGTGATTAAGACCAAGGTGGGCGTGGATATTGCCAGCGACCTGGCCCGGGTGAAGGCTATCCGGGAGGCCGTGGGGGATGATGTGAAAATTCGTCTGGACGCAAACCAGGGCTGGCACGCAAAGGAGGCGGTGGAGCTTTTAAACCGACTGAATGCGTACGATATTGAGCTGGTGGAGCAGCCTGTGCCCAGATACGATTTTGAGGGATTAAAGTATGTGACGGCGCACAGCTGCGTACCGGTTATGGCGGACGAGAGCTGCTGGGATGCAAAGGACGCCTTAAAGCTGGTTTCTGAGCGGGCAGTGGACTTTATCAATATCAAGCTCATGAAGTGCGGCGGCCTTTATGAGGCAAAAAAGATTGTGAACATCGCGGAGGCGGCTGGCGTGGAGTGCATGCTGGGCTGCATGGCGGAGGAGAGCGGCATTGCCATCAATGCGGCGGCAGCCCTGGGAGCGGCTTTGAAAAATATTACAAGGGCTGACCTTGATGCCAGCTTTTCTTTGACAGAGCTTCCTTATGAGGGCGGATTTACCATTAAGGACACACGGCATCTGATTCTCTCTGAGGAGCCGGGTCTGGGCCTTCGCCGTCTGAAGGAGGAGATGTTAAAGTGAACCATATGACAGAGGACTCCAAAAAGGAGCTGGGCCAGCTGGTTCGGCAGATTATGGAGGAGAGCAGCGCCAGGGGAATTGCCCTGGGTGTCACCGACCCGGAGGGGAATATTCTGTATGAAGAATATTTCGGATGGAGAGACGCTGAGAATAAGCTTCCCATCAACCGGGATACGATCTTCGGAATGGCCTCCGTGACCAAGTCCTTTACGGCCCTGTCCATTATGCAGATGCAGAGGGACGGACGCCTGTCCGTATATGATAAGGTGAAGGACTACATCCCGGAATTTACCAACAAGAACCAGGAAGAGGCGGTGCGCATCTGGCATCTCATGTGCCACAGCGGCGGCTATTTCCCTCTTCCCCGCATCGTGGTGGATAAGACCGCAGAAGAGATGGGGATTGAGGACTCCCTGGACAATGAGCTGGTTTACCGGGAGGACTTTGCGGACGAGGGAATCCGGCGGGTGGCCGGAAGATTGGACGCCCAAACGCGGTTTACGGGCCGCCCGGGCCAGCGCCTTAGCTACTGCAACGATGGATTCGGGCTTTTGTCGGATATCGTGAGGCGTCATTCAGACTGCGGATCTTTTGCGGAATACCTGAACGCGCATATTTTAAAGCCGCTGGGGATGGAGCGCAGCAACATCGGATTTCTCCGCAATTCTCTGGATGAGAATGCGGCGGTTCTGTACTCCCAGGAGCCGGACGGGTCCTGGAGATGTGACCGGGACTACGAAAATGACGCTTTTGTGCTCCACGGCGGCGGCGCTATGAAGTCCACCCTGGGGGATATGTTAAAGTATGCGGCCATGTATCTGAATGAAGGCCAGGGGGCAAACGGACAGCGCATCATCGACCGCTATTCGATTCAGGAGATGTGCAAGCCGAGGCAGTTTATGAAGCCCGGTGTGTACTACGGATATGGTTTGGAGACAAAGCAGATGGGGGATATGACCGTGGTGGAGCACGGCGGAAGTCTTCCGGGCGTGTCTTCCAACTTCTCCTTCTGTCCCCAGGCGGGCCTGGGTGTGGCGGTGCTCTGCAACACCATGGACGTGCCGGTGTACGCCATCGGCGATGCGGCGCTTCGTGCCTTCTGCGGCCTTCCTCTTATGGAGGAGCGGCCTGCCCACGCGCCCTATCAGTGGGCGGAAGAAGAGCTGCAGGCGCTTGCGGGAAGCTATGTATCAGGGGAAGGCGACCGCTTTATCCTGAAAGCGGAGGCAGACGGAACGCTCTCCATGACGCTCAACGGAACGTCCGCTGACCTAACCCCGGTCTATCCCTGGCAGGGTATGGTCAGAAAGAAATATACGGATGTGTATCTCACGGCTGTGAGAGATGAGAATGGGAAAGTGTTTGCGGCGCATTATGGGAGCAGAATCTTTCCTAAGGAGATGGAAGAATAGAGGTGGGGAGAATCCCGCCGGGAACTGGTTTTTGAGGAGCGGTTTCCGGCGGGATTTTTTATTTGAGGGAGAGGTTTGGTTGTATATTGCGGATAAAATTTTGGCAGAGTAAGGACGACAAATAATTTTTTAGCAGATAGAAGCATTTTGGCGGGCTGACAATTTTTGGTTTAGAAAATCTCTAAGTTTTTCCTCGGTTCCTTTGGTGATGGAGCGCGGAGAGAGAATGTAGGCGGACCGACCGCCCACAAACAAAAAGAGGTAACCCTTATAATCAAGTATCCGGCTAATTTGTTCGTAGGGGATCTGGCTGGAATCCCCGCAGCTGGGAGCAATCTCCAGGAAGCTCTCAAAGAAACGGTAACGATTGATCAGGGGATGTTTTTTTCCTGTTTCCGCACCGAGCATTTGAACAAGAAAATACTCTGCAAAGGCGGAAAAAATAATCAGAGCATTTCCGAAAATTAGGAGAACCACAGCTACAACATCGAAGGAAGGTGCTGTAAACAGCCGGTATGCGGCTGCGGCCAGTGTGAGAAAACCCAGCGAGAGAACCGCCAGGCGGGGCCAGCGTCTGAGCCGCCGCAGCATTAGCTGTACCAAGGCGCGGTATGCATTCTGGTCGTAGGTGGTTTTTGCCTCGAAAAGAAAGGATTGGCTGTTCATAGGGAACCTCCTTTACAATTGGTAAGGCCGGCCTGTTTTCCGATTTGGTCGATAAGCTGCTGCGCTCTCCAGATCGTTTCGTTTTGAGGGCGGCGTTTTTGCGCGGCATCAATAATTAACTGTCCCAGCGAGGTCTCAAAGCTGTGCAGGTCCAAGTGCATTTCTTGATTAGAGACAATTAGGCGCCGATTGCCTAACGATAAGTTCTTTTCAAAATCCTTCAGCCATGGATAGGTTTTTAGGATTTCTATTTGTTCATAAGCAGAGCGGCAGGGGGATATGCCTCCCATCATCATCAGCCGTGCCGCAGTTTCATTCCCAGTAATCCAGCAGATCAGCTGATAAGCATCCTCTTTCCGGTCGGACCCGGAATATACGCCCAGGGAACCGCCGCCCAGCAGGGGGCGGGAACCAGGTACAGGAGCAAAGCCTACCTGGCTGGCAGCCAGAGCACTTCTGGCACGTATGAGGCCGGAAGCGTGATTGACAAAGAGGATGGTCATAGCGGTTTCTCCGCGTACAAAGTTATCTGCCGCGGTTCCCCAGCTTCGGATCGCCTCAGAGTCCGCATAAAGAGCGGTTTCCAGGTAACTTTTAAGAGCTCTGCGCGCTTTGGGGGTAGAAATGCGCAGAAGTCCATCCTCATCATAAATATCCCCTCCCATACCAAGAAGGCGTACCAGATATTCGCTGGCAGTGGAAGAGGCATTTCCCAGAGCGATGCTGGATCCATACGCAGTGGGGGAGTCAGCGCGAAAACCGCGGGTGAAAAAGCGGGCAGTTTCATTATATTCTTCAAAGGTCTCGGGAACCCGAAGCCTGCGTTTGTTTTGCTCAAAAAAGCTCCGTGCCTGCATGGCATCTTCAAATAAATCCCGGCGATAAAAGAGCATCTGAATACTTACATCAAAAGGAAAAGCGTACAGCCGATTATCCACATAACTGTAATTTTTTCCCAGTCCCGGTATAAAGCTTGCCAAACGTGATTCTGCCTGGGAATCCAGCTCGGTGAGAGGCGTCAGAAGGCCGGGCGCAAGGAATGCCAGGCTGGACACATCCAGGCGGAGGACATCGCAGTTCAGTTGAATGCCGGAGCGGATATGATCGTAAATTTCGTGAAGAGGATGGGTTTCCTGTTCCACAGAAATGCCGGTCTGACGGGTAAACTCCGGTAGAAGACACTCCAAAGCTTTGGAAGAGGGGGAGGCAAGTGATAAAATACGCAGCGGCCGGCTCCTTGTCAAAAGGACTTTTGGAAATCTGGGACAAAAACAGGACGTGTTAAAAAGCTGCGAGGACAGCTTGGCTTTTCCTTCTACGGCATTTAAAAGAGAGGAAGTTCCATCGGCTCCCAGTCGGGAATAGTTAAGGGGGAGAAGAGAAAATCTTCGGTCCTGCGAAGTTCGCAGAGAGGAGAGCGTGAAAAACGCCGGTGCATCTCCGGTTCCCACAGCCTGATAGGAATTCCACAGTTGATCCGCTATTTCACAGCTTGCGGTGATGCAGCAGTCGAAAGCGGCCTCTCCATGGAACGCCATATAGGCATTGGTGATGCTCTCTCCATATTTCATTTCCCATTGCTGCCTTTCGGACAGATTTTTGAAAACGCTTTTAACTCCATCTAAAAAGTCTCGATTTGTCTTTGTATGCAGATCTCCGGTAAATACTGCGGGGAGAGAAAATCCCATGTCCTGCGCCTCCTGCGCGAGAATTCGCCCCGCTTCTCGGTAATCAAAATGAAAACAAGGCATAGTCCCTGTTTGAGGACAGCGATCAAGGAAGAGAACAGGAGTGTGCACCAGTGATGGAAGGGTGTAGCGCTTTTCGGCATGCTCCAGGCAGGTGGCTGTCAGAATGGCGCAGGCTTTAACGGCGATGGCGCTGTCGATGGCCTGTTTCTCCTGATAGGGAATATCATCTGTAAGGTAAAGGCGGGCAGAGTAACCCCGACTTTCCAGGATCTGCAAAATTCCTACATAGAGATCGCAGTACCGGGTACTTCGGATATCTGGCAAGATAACAGCCACAGTCCGGGTAACTCCCTTTCTGAGAAGGCTTGCCTGCTCATCAATCCTGTAACCCATGGCCTTGGCAGTTTCCTGAACTAAGCGTATTTTCTCACTGCTGACTCCAGGCTTATTATTTAGCACATTGGATACTGTGCTGTGGGAGACGCCAGCAGCCTTGGCAATGTCTTTGATGGTGGGCATGACGGTAAAATCCTTTCTTTGTCCTTATCGATAGTTGGACAATCATATGGTATTTAATCATTATAATGTAAAAAGAGGAAAAAAGGCAAGAATAGGGAGGGGGATTTTCTTGCTGCGATATTTGAACGTTCAAAAATATTTTGCAATTATTTCGAGAAAATATTGACACGTTCTAAAATATAATATATACTAAAAATGAAAAAAATAAAAGTGTTTTTTATATAAAATTAACGATTAAATAAAGGGGGGATATTATAAAGTGAGATATGGTTTACAAATAGGAAGCAAATTTAACCAGGATGGCACAGCTAAAAAATATCCGGGAAATACGGTAATTGCGGATGTAGAGAGAAGCAATCCCGCATATGCTGTAATTCGGAAACTTGAAGAGGAGCTTCGGAAAGGGCAAGCAGGGGAGTGTTTTATCTTCTTGCCGGATGACAGTTACCATATGACTGTAATCCGTGGACTGAATGACTATGTGCGCGATAAGAATTTTTGGCCTGCAGCATTGGCGCAGGATACGCCGATGAAAAAAGTTGACGACTATTTTGAAGAGCGCGTAAATAAGATTCCTATGCCGAAAAAAATACATATGGCCTTTGATCAGGTGAGAATTGATGAACATGATGTACGGGTCTGCCTGCGCCCTTGGGATTGCTGTCAGGAGGAAGAGCTTCAGGAATTCCGGGATCGGGTGGCGGATGCTTTGGGATTGAGACTGCCGGGGCATGATTCTTATACATACCATATCACATTGGCATATGTGCTGACAATTCCTGAAGGGGCTCTCTGCCAAGAAGTGGAGGAGCGAAGGATTAAAATGAATGCTTTTTTGAAAAAGCAGAATGATTTTTGGCTGGCAGCGCCAAGAATTGCTTTTTATAATGATATGTTAAATTTTTATTCTCGGCGTATTGCGAGAACGTGATCAAGGAGGCGGCACATGGGAGAAAAAATTGTCAATGGATTTTTGTTGGTATTAAGTTTGCTTTACACCTATTTTGCAAGAGCATATTCATTTGGAACACCGACTGCTCCTAAAACAGGTTTTATGCCTCAGCTGGTAGGCTACTGCGCGGTTGTTATTTCGGCATATCTTTTTGTAATGTCACTGGCAGGGAAAGGAGATGCCAAAAACGTAAAATTGAATTGTGACGTGAAAAGGCTTGGATTGCTGATTTTTACCATGGCTGTTTACGTTGCGGTGTTTGAACCATTGGGGTATATGATAAGTACCATTGTGCTGCTGTTTGTAGTTATGAAGATTGGTCTAGTAAAAGGCTGGAAAGTTCCGTTGGCGGTTTCTGTTATTACAGCGGCTTTCTTTTATACCATATTTAAAATATTCCTGTCGGTTCCGTTGCCTTCGGGTATTTTCTTTGGATAGGGGGTAACAAAAGATGCTGGAGACAATCAGTGCATTGACGAATGGATTTTTGGTCTGCTTTGACGTGCAGAACATTTTGGCCTGCATTGCCGGAGTCTTGGTTGGGACCCTGACAGGGGTACTTCCAGGAATTGGTGTGACGGGGGCGATGGCTCTGCTGCTTCCTCTCAGCTATGGTATGGATGCAACACCGGCAACAATCATGTTTGCGGGCATTTATTATGGGGCTATGTATGGCGGGTCTACCACATCTATCTTGGTGAATCTGCCGGGAGAGGCAGCATCGGTTATTACCTGCCTGGATGGAAATGCTATGGCAAAAAAAGGACGGGCAGGGGCTGCGCTGTCAATCGCAGCTATTGGTTCCTTTATCGCAGGAACGATTGGATTGATCGGCCTTACCTTCTGTGCGCCGCTTCTGTCACGGGCAGCGCTCAAATTCGGTCCGCCGGAATATTTTGCCATAGCAATGCTGGGCTTGGTGCTCCTCACAAATCTCACAGGAAAAAATGCGGTTAAGAGCTTTCTGATGGTTTTGGTAGGACTGATGCTCAGTACGGTAGGCGTTAACTCTGTTACGGGAATCTCTCGCCTGACCTTCGGTATTCCCAGTCTGATGCGAGGATTTGAGTTTGGTGTTGTCGCAATGGCCGTATTTGGAATTAACGATCTGTTTGGGACATTGGTTGAGCCCCAGGAGGAGATGACAATCGGTCATGTGTCCTTCCGCGAGCTGTATCCGACGGCTGGTGAGATGAAACGCTCCATAGGCCCTATATTGCGTGGAACGGTTATAGGCTTTCTTATTGGCCTGATGCCGGGACCGGCCGGAACTTTGGCAAGCTTTAGTTCGTATTCTATTGAGAAAAAATTGTCCAAGCATCCGGAAGAATTTGGACACGGAGCAATTGAAGGAGTGGCGGGTCCCGAATCTTCTAACAATGCGGCCAGCAGTGCGGCGATGGTTCCGCTCCTGTCTTTAGGACTTCCTTTTGCGCCTCCGGCGGCAATGCTCCTTACTGGATTTATTGTTCATGGAATTACGCCTGGACCGACGCTCATTACTCAGCATCCGGATGTTTTCTGGGGCCTGATTGCCAGCATGTATATTGGAAATGTATTTCTGGTAATCATTAATCTTCCATTCGTTGGAGTTTGGGCTTCGATGCTCAGGACACCGGCAAATATTTTGATGCCGATTGTTATGGTAGTGACTTTTACCGGTGCTTTCGCGACGAATAATAGTGTGACCGATATGGTAGCATTGCTGGTTTTGGGAGTTTTTGCTTACTTCGTTGCAAAATTTGGATACTCTATGGCGCCGCTGGCAGTGGGCATTGTCCTGGGATCTACGATTGAGACAGGGTTAACGCAGGGCATGATTATCTGCCACGGAAGTGTTTGGGAAATGCTTACAAGGCCGCTTTCGGGAACAATATTATGGCTGGCGCTTATTCTTTTGGTGGCCACAGTATTTAAACCTGTAAGGAAACTCTTGTCAAACAGCAAAGATGATTAATTTAAATTTTCAAAAATAAAAGGAGGAAAAATATGTTTAAGAAAGGTTTGGCAGCAGCAATGGCAGTTACAATGATCGCATCGTCCATAGTGGGATGCAGCCAGTCAGGAGGGGCAGGGAGCAGCAGCGCGGCTTCGGAGACCAGCAGCGCGGCGGCTGCAGAAAACGCGGAGCCCGCAAAAACAGAGACAGAAGAAGAGGCTGAAGGGGCAGAGGCAAGCGGTTATCCGGAACATGAGATTGAGTGGCTGGTTCCCTATACCGCGGGCGGAAGCTCTGACCAGATGGCGCGTCTTATTGCAAAGTATTCCAAGCAGTACCTGGGCGTTGACATTGTAATTGAGAATGTAGGCGGAGGCGGAGGCAATGTGGGCTTAAGCCAGTTCGTAACCACACCGAACGTAAATGACGGATATAATATTACCTGTTTTAACACGACAGCGAATCTGCAGCCGATTTATGGAACTTGTGAATATGACTGGCTGGAGGAGCTGGAGCCATTAGCTCTGTGCGTATCTATTCCCATTGCGATTGCGGTTCCCAAGGATTCACCTTTTAATACAATCGAAGAGCTGATAGATTACGCAAAAGAGCATCCCGGTGAAATTCAGTATGGTCATGCGGGAATTGGCTCCATTACCAATGTGGCGGGAGAGCAGTTCTGCCTGGAAGCAGGAATCAGTATGACGGCAGTTCCTTTTGGAAGCGGTGCGGACGCGCTGACCGCTATTATGGGCTCCCAGATTGACGTAGACGTGGCTTCTTTATCTGAGGTATTGTCTTACGGGCAGACAGGCGAGCTGAAACTTTTGGCTCTTTGCACCGATACGCAGATTGAGTCTATGCCTGAGGTTCCCACTCTGGTTTCTAAGGGATATGATGTGGATCAGATGGTAACGCAAGGAATTGCCACGGCGAAGGATACGCCTGCAGACATGGTTGCAGTTCTCGACAAGGGTCTGGGCGAGATTATCGCCGACGAGAATTTCCAGGAAGAGCTGAAAGCCTATGGCATGGATGTACAGTACATGAATGCGGCTGACTTTGGCGCATTTTTACAGGAGCAGAGGGAAGTATTTACCCAGGTCGTAACGGATTCCGGTATCTTAGAGCTCGTGCAGGAGCAAACAAATTAAGAGCGTTCAGGAATTAGGGGAGGGAATGGAATCATGCGTATTAAAGTATTGCTTTTGGATATGGACGGCACCACTCTGGAGCCCAATCAGGTGACGATTTCACAGAGGAATATGGAAGCCATAAAAAAAGCGGCCGCAAAGGGAATCCATGTGGTTCCCTGTACCGGCCGGGTACTAGATATGTACCCTCCCCAAATTCAGCAGATGGACGAGATTCGTTACTGTGTGACAGGGCATGGGGCAAGAGCGGTGGACCGCGCTCTGGGCCGGACTTTGTACGAAAACCTTATCAGCCCGGTGGACAGTGCAAGAATCTGCCATGTTTTCGAAGGAAAGGGAATCTATGCGGAAATTGCGGCCCAGAATACTATTTACATAGAAAAGGCAGTGGATGACCGCTTAGATGAAATGCCGGTTCCTCCCCACCATGTGTGGTACATGGTGGAGCAGCACTGCCAAATACCGGTCAAGGCTCCGGGAGATTATCTCCTGGCTCATGGGATAGGAATCGAAAAAATAAATATTTACGGCATTCCTGAACCGCTTCAGAAGCCGATTTACGATGAAATCAATGCGCTGAACTGTGTGAAGCATACAAGAGAGGGCGTTAAGCCTGATTTGGAATTTGCTTGCAGAACACTGGATAAAGAACAGGCGGTTAAGGCGATTTTAAAGGAAATAGGCGCAGGGCTGGAGGAATGCATGATTCTGGGGGATTCCAGCAGTGACGCGGATATGATACGTAAGGTGGGGCTGGGAATCGCTATGGGAAATGCTCCGGACTGGATTAAAGAGGAAGCGAAAGATGTTGCCCCCCGCTATGACGAGGACGGAGTGGCAGCGATGATTGAAAAGTATCTTCTGTAGGGAGGGAAATAAATTGCAGAAAACCATAGAAGAATTTCGCCCCAATCATCAGTATCTGGTGTGTATTGACTCGGATGGCTGCGCTTTTGATGTGATGGAGGTCAAACATAAGGAATGCTTTTGCCCGGCGACGGTAAACGCCTGGAATCTCCAGGCGGTTTCCCGCTATGCGAGGGAGGCTTGGGATTTTGTAAATCTGTATTCAAAGGATAGGGGAATCAACCGTTTTCTGGCTCTGGAAAAAGTGCTGGAGTTGCTGGACGATCGTCCGGAGGTAAGGCGGATCGAGGGTTTTTCTATGCCGGATCACTCCGTTCTCAAGGCGTGGACTAAAAGCGGAGAACCGTTAAATAATCAGGCACTCGAGCGTCATAAGGAGGAACCGCAGCTGGCAAAAACATTGGAATGGAGTCTGGACTGCAATCGCCGAATTGCGGAAATGGTACGGGGCGTTCCGCCTTTTCCTTATGTAAGAGAAAGCCTTGAGAAGCTGGCAAAGGAAGCGGATATTGTGATTGTTTCGGCTACTTCCACGGAGGCCCTTTTCAGAGAATGGGAGGAGCACGGTCTGATTCCTCTGGTTTCTGCGGTATGCGGACAAGAAGCGGGAAGCAAGGCGGAGTGTATTGGGAAAGCCATGAAAGGCTTTTCGCCTGAGTGCTGCCTTATGATCGGCGATGCTCCGGGGGATGGGGCAGCGGCAGATAAAAACGGGATTTCCTTTTATCCTATCCGGCCTTTGACAGAGGTTGATTCCTGGGAGGAGTTTTTTAAGAAGGATTTAGATGCGTTTTTGTCGGGAAGCTATTCTGGCGAAAGAGAGAGGGAGGTGAGGGAGCGGTTTAACCGCATGCTCCCGGACACGCCTCCATGGGTGAGGTGAAATGCCTGTGGGAAGGGAAATATATGATTTCCTGTATCAATGTGAATTCCTCCTCCGCATGGTTGTGGCCTGCTTTATGGGCTATGTCATCGGGTATGAGAGGAAAAACAGGGATAAAAGTGCCGGGATGCGCACCCACGCGATTGTATGTCTGGGCTCTGCCCTAATCATGATTGTATCCAAGTATGGGTTTAAGGATATTCCAGAGTATGACGCTTCCCGCGTGGCGGCCCAGATTGTGTCGGGCGTGGGATTTCTGGGGGCGGGCATTATCTTTGTGCGGAACAATACGGTGAGCGGCCTGACCACGGCGGCGGGGATCTGGACTACGGCAGGCGTGGGCATGGCGATTGGGGCAGGCGCCTATTTTATCGGCATCAGCGCGGGACTTTTAGTGGTTGTGACCCAGGTTGTGCTCCACAAGTCGGCCTTTTTCGCCTCTGAACCGGTGCGTGGATTTTTGAAAATTTCTACGAATGATTATGAGGGAGTGTTTTCCGACCTTCAAAAGCAGTTTGAGAGGGAAAAGATACGAATTCTCCGTGTAAAGGTGAATAAAGAAAAGAATAAGGGAGAGACAAAGCTGGAGATGGATCTTCTCTATCCGGCAAAGTTCGACCGAACTCAGATGGTGGCTCAGTGGTCAAAGGATGAGCGAGTGCAGGGGATTTCCGGATGACGGGAAATCCCCTTTATTCGATTCCGGGCATTTTGCCGCGGCTCTATCGATTATAAAATAATCATCTAGCTATTGCAGCCCGAATCTGCTATAATGGGCAGGATTACAACAGATAAAAGGTAAAGACAGGGGAAACACAATGCTTTTCAGTTCACTGGTATTTATATGGTACTTTCTTCCTATCGTATTTTTGGCCTACCTATGTATTCCGGGCATCCGGGCAAAGAATCTGCTCCTGCTGGCATCCAGCATCCTGTTTTATGCGTGGGGGGAGCCCAAGTATGTGGTGCTGATGCTCCTCTCCATCGCGATCAATTATACTTTTGGGATGCTTCTAGACGGGACGGAGAAAAAGGAAGGCCGAAGAATCCTTATGGTGCTCTGCCTTGTGATTAATCTGGGGCTTCTGGGATATTATAAGTATTTTAATTTTCTCGTGGAGCTGGCAAATGACCTCCTGAACCGGGAGGCACTGGCAGCCCGGGAGATCGTCCTGCCGATCGGTATTTCCTTTTATACCTTCCAGGCCCTTTCCTACGTAGTGGATGTGTACCGGGGAACCATTAAGGTACAGAAAAATCCGCTGGACCTGGCGCTCTACATCAGCTTCTTTCCGCAGCTGATTGCGGGCCCTATTGTGAAGTATTATGAGATTGATGCGCAGCTGGCCAAGCGGACGATCTCAGCCCAGCGTATGGCCTATGGAATCAAGCGCTTCTGCTACGGACTGGGAAAAAAGGTGATTCTCGCCAATACCTTTGCCGCAGTGGTGGACAATGTGCTTACCTTTCCCAATGAGAATCTGGCGGGAGCCGGTCTGGCCTGGTTTACGATTCTGCTGTATACACTTCAGATTTATTATGATTTTTCCGGCTATTCAGATATGGCCATCGGCCTGGGAAAGATGTTCGGGTTTGATTTTATGGAGAATTTCAACTATCCGTATATGTCCCAGTCCATCCGGGAATTCTGGCGCAGATGGCATATCTCTCTGTCCACTTGGTTTAAGGAATATCTTTACATTCCTCTGGGAGGAAACCGGAAGGGAAAAATCCGCACGTATATAAACCTTTTTATCGTATTTCTGGTGACAGGGCTCTGGCACGGTGCAGGAAAAAATTTCGTGCTGTGGGGCGCGTATTACGGTGTATTTATTGTGGTGGAGCGAATGTTCCTCGGAAAGCTTCTGGAGAAGAATCCGGTGAAGATTTTAAACCACATCTATACCATGTTTGTGGTGGTGGTCGGGTGGATGCTCTTTCGGATTGAGGATATGGAAAAGATCCATGCGTTTGCCCGCATCATGTGCTTCCGGCAGGAGGGGTATTTTACGATTCCCATGTTTGTGGACAAGCGGGTGCTGTTTTGCTTTGTTGTGGGCATACTGCTAGCCGGGCCTCTTCAGTTTGCGTGCAGGCCCCTCATGCGCCATCTGTATGACGAGGAGCGGGTCTGCTGGTACGATATTGCTGTCATGGCCGTATTGCTGGTGTTCTGCACCATGATGCTGGTGAACAATACATACAACCCCTTTATCTATTTCAGATTTTAATGGAGACGGAATCTATGATGAAGAAATGCATGATTGTCCTTTTTTTTGCCATTCTGCTGATGCCGGGGATCCTGGGCGCGTTTTTGGGGAGAGAGGCCGAAGGAGGGAATTCGGAGAATCGGACGCTGGCAGAGCGGCCGGTGCTTTCCTGGGATAATCTGGAGGAATACCCCTCCCAGGCAGAGGCCTATATCAACGACCATGCGCCCTTCCGCGATGCATTCATTGATGCCTATGCGAGTATGAATATGGGGCTTTTTGACAGCATTGACAATGACGAGGTGATTGTGGGAAAGGACAAATGGCTCTTTTACACAGGAAATGACAGCCGGATCGACGCTCTGGGAATCAGCCCGTTTACGGAGGTGGAACAGAAGTCCATCCTGATTCAGCTTCTGCAGATAAGGGAGAAGTACGGGAAGGACAGGGACAGCTTTGTCTTTTTCATTGCGCCGGACAAGGAGATTGTATACCGGCAGTATATGCCGGACTATTATGCGCCTGTGACGGATACGTCGAGAGCAAAGGAGCTTGTGAAGTATATTCAGGAAAATTCGGACATCAAGGTAGTGTACCCTCTAAAGGAGCTTTTGGCGGCCTCCGAGGACGGGCTTGCGTATTATAAGACGGACACGCACTGGAATGATTTCGGCGGCTTTGTGGGAAGCCAGGCCCTGATTGAAGCGCTCGGCGGAAAGACAGCGGAGGCCTCGGATATTTCGGTCTCCTTTACGGAAGGGGAGCGGGGGGATTTGGGAAATCTGGGACATACGCCCATGCGGTATCTGGATGAAAAGAAGGCGGTGGTTGAGGGGTATTATGATGCGCTGACGCCGGAACTTCTGGAGAGCAGCCCGGAGACAGGGATTATACGCGCCCGCACCCAGGGCGCACCAGATACGCGGCGGCTTGTCATGATCCGGGACTCCTTTACTGAGGCCATGGAGCCGGTGCTTCAAAAGTATTTTGGAGAATCGGTCCTGATTGACTGGCAAAATATTGAGACTACGGACATTGGCTCGTATGAGGGAGATGTGTTTGTGTACCAGGTGGTAGAGCGGAATTTGGGGAGAATTCCCGGAGATTTGGCCTCCATTCTGGAAAACGGCGGAAAACGGTGAAACTACAATTTCTGGACGAACGGCGGGGAATATGATATACTTAGCAAAATAGAAGTGTTTTGTGCTTGATACGGTCGGGAGGCAGATTATGCGAAATAAAAGAAGGGTGCGGGGAACCTTCCGGTTATACCTGCAGTGGCCGCTGTTTTTGTCAGCGCTGTTAATCGTGCTTACCGCCATAGTGGGAACGGTTTCTTTGAAGGCCGGGATCATTGTGTCGGTCTTCACGCTGGTTTATATAGGAATTGCCCTGTGGCTTTATTTTTCCAGAAAAAGGGGAATGCTGGAGGGGCTTATTTCTTTTGCATCTTCCTATGGAAAGAACTCGCAGGTCCTGATGGATGAAATGCTGATTCCCTACGGAATTACGGATAAAACCGGACATTTTCTCTGGGTGAACCGGGAGCTGCAGGCAATTCTGGATGAGGACAAAAATGGGCCGAAGACTATTACCGCCCTGTTTCCGGAGGTGACAAAGGAAATGCTTGCCACAGGCGGGCAGATGGTAAGTATTCATAGTTCCTTCGGGGAACACAGATTCCGGGTGGATTTAAAAGAGGTCAGTCTGGAGCTCTTTGCGGGAGAGGGAAAGCAGCGGGAGATGAGGAGCAGCCTGGAAGCGGAAGCATCCTCTGTGACGGCTATTTATCTGATTGATGAGACTCAGACCATTAAATATAAGCAGCAGATCAATGATCAGAAGCTGGTGGCGGGGCTTATTTACCTGGACAATTATGATGAAGCCCTGGAGAGCGTGGAGGAGGTGCGCCGCTCTCTGCTCACCGCACTGATTGACCGGAAGATTACGAAATATATCAGCGGCCTGGAGGGCATTGTAAAAAAGCTTGAGAAGGACAAATATTTTTTTGTCATCAAGCAGCAGTATATGACAAAGATGCAGGAGGAGCATTTCACCATCCTGGAGGATGTGAAGACGGTTAATATTGGAAATGAGATGGCTGTCACTCTGAGCATCGGAATCGGCATGAACGGGGAGACCTACGGCCAGAACTATGAGTATGCCAGGGCCTCCATTGACATGGCTCTGGGACGGGGCGGCGACCAGGCGGTTGTGAAGGATGCGGATAAAATTCTCTACTATGGCGGAAAGGCACAGCAGATGGAGAAGGCTACCCGCGTGAAGGCGCGCGTAAAGGCCCATGCGCTTAGAGAGCTCATGGAGAATAAGGACCGTCTTCTGATTATGGGGCACCGGCTGGCGGACATTGACTCCTTCGGAGCCGCGGTAGGAATCTACCGGATTGCGGTTTCTATGAATAAGAAGGCGCATATCGTGCTCAACGAGGTGACCTCCTCGGTGCGGCCCATGATGGACCGGTTTATAGACAGCGGGGAGTATCCGGAGGATATGTTTTTGAAGGGGCCCGAGGCAGCCGGACTGACGGATGCGGGCACCATGCTTGTGGTGGTGGATGTGAACCGGCCCAGCATCACCGACGAGCCCTCCCTGCTCCAACTTGTAAAGACCATTGTGGTTTTAGACCACCACCGGACCAGCAGCGAAATTATTGACAATGCGGTTCTCTCTTACGTGGAGCCCTATGCCTCCTCGACGTGCGAGATGGTGGCTGAGGTGGTGCAGTATATCGCCGACGGCATCAAGGTACGGCCGCCTGAGGCTGACGCCATGTATGCGGGAATTGTCATTGACACCCAGAATTTCAATAATCAGACGGGTGTGCGCAGCTTTGAGGCGGCTGCCTTCCTTCGCAGGAGCGGGGCGGATATTACCCGGGTGCGGAAGCTGTTCAGGGAGGATATGAGAGATTATCAGGCCAAGGCCGAGGCGGTCCGGGCGGCCGAGGTATATATGGATGCATTTGCCATCAGCACCTGCCCCTCGGAGGGGATTGAGAGTCCTACCATTGTGGGGGCCCAGGCGGCCAATGAGCTTTTGGAAATCCGGGGTATCAAGGCCTCGATTGTGCTGACGGATTACAATGGAACCATCTACTTCAGTGCCCGGTCCATTGACGAGGTCAATGTGCAGGTGATGATGGAGAAGCTGGGAGGCGGCGGCCACCGGACCATCGCGGGCGCCCAGATGAAGGACGTAACGGTGGAGGAGGCCAAGGCCAGGCTGAAGGAGGTCATCCGGGAGATGGTCGAGGAGGGACAGGTGTCCTGACAGCAGCGAAAAACGCAGTAATATTGGCAGCTGTTCTGAACGGCTGCCAGGTATAGAGAATAGAGAAAGGAAGAGAACGCTATGGATATCGTATTATTAGAGGATGTGAAGGCTCTGGGAAAGAAGGGCCAGGTTGTAAAGGTGAACGACGGATATGCGAGGAATTTTATTCTTCCCAAGAAACTGGGGGTTGAGGCAAATGCCAAGAATCTGAATGATTTGAAATTAAAGAAGGCCAATGAGGCCAAGCTGGCTGCGGAGCAGCTCGCGGCGGCCAAGGAACTGGGGGAAAAGCTTGAGAAAGCGTCAGTCACTGTATCTATCAAGGCCGGCGAGGGCGGAAGAGCATTCGGCTCCGTTTCCTCCAAGGAAATCGGGAAGGCAATCCAGGATCAGCTGGGGCTGGAAGTAGACAAAAAGAAAATCGTTTTAAATGATCCGATTAAGGCCATCGGCAGCTTTGAGGTTCCGATTAAGCTTCATAAGGAAGTGACCGCTAAGCTGGCCGTGAAGGTAGTGGAAGCGTAATACGGAGATGATATTATGGAAGAGACGCTGATTAAGCGGGTGCTCCCCCACAGTCTGGAGGCGGAGCAGTCAGTGATAGGCTCCATGCTTATGGACAGGGAGGCGGTGATTGCCGCCTCCGAGCTGATTACGGGCAGTGATTTTTATCAGCAGCAGTACGGCATCATGTTTGACACCATGGTGGAGCTGTTCAATGAAGGTAAGCCCGTGGATCTGGTGACGCTGCAGGACCGACTTAAGGAAAAGGATGTGCCCCCGGAGGTCAGCAGTCTGGATTTCGTCCGGGATATCATGGCGGTGGTGCCTACCTCGGCTAATGTCCGCTCCTACGCTGCGATTGTCCGGGATAAGGCGACATTCCGCCGGCTTATCAAGGTCACGGAGGAGATTGCCAACACCTGCTACGCGGGCAAGGAAGCGCTGGAGGATGTGCTGGCGGACACGGAGAAATCCATATTCAATCTTATTCAGAACCAGGGAAGCCAGGAATTTGTGCCTATCAAGCAGGTGGCTATTAATGTGCTGGAGAAGATTGAGAACGCGTATAAGAACCAGGGAACGGTGACAGGAATTCCCTCCGGGTTTATTGATCTGGATTATAAGCTTTCGGGATTTCAGCCGTCGGATTTTATTCTGATTGCGGCCCGCCCCTCCATGGGAAAGACGGCCTTTGTACTGAATGTGGTGGACCATGTGGCGGTGCGCAAGGGCATTCCCTGCATGGTCTTCAGCCTGGAGATGTCCAAGGAACAGCTGGTAAATCGTATGCTCTCCATGGAGTCCAATGTAGATTCTCAGAAGCTGCGGACCGGCACGCTGACGGATTCAGACTGGGACGCGGTGGTGGAAGGCGTGGGAATTATTGGAAATTCCAAGCTGATCATCGATGACACGCCGGGTATTTCCGTGCCGGAGCTGCGCTCCAAGTGCCGGAAGATGAAGCTGGAGTACGGATTAAGCTTGGTGATTATCGATTATCTGCAGCTTATGAGCGGAACCAGGCGGGGAGGAAGCGACAACCGGCAGCAGGAGATCTCAGATATTTCCCGCTCCTTAAAGGCCCTGGCCAGGGAGCTTCAGGCCCCGGTCATTGCCCTTTCCCAGCTCTCGAGAGCCTGTGAGACCCGGACGGACCACCGGCCCATGCTTTCGGACCTGCGGGAGTCAGGGGCCATTGAGCAGGATGCGGATGTGGTTATGTTCCTGTACCGGGATGATTATTATAATAAAGATACGGAACATCCAAATGAGGCGGAGGTTATCATTGCCAAGCAGAGAAACGGCCCGATCGGTACGGTGAATCTGCTCTGGAGGCCGGAGTACACGAAGTTCGTGAATATGGCCAGACCTCAGGGCGGCGGAAATGAGTAAAAGAGGCATCTCGATGCTTTCAGGTGAACTTGAAGCATCGGGATGTCTTTGTACATTATTGGGGTTAAATTTCATGTCATAATACTGATTCTCAACGCATACATTAGTAAGGAATAGGACAGAAGGAGAGAATGGTTATGGATGAGATACATTATCTGATATCAGACGCGTCAAAAAAGGTGGATGTGGAAGCCCATGTGCTGCGGTATTGGGAAGAAGAGCTGGGTCTTGAGATTCCGCGCAATGAGATGGGACATAGGTACTACACAGACCTGCATATTCGGCTGTTTCGGCAGATTAAGAATCTGAAGGAGAAGGGGTATCAGCTGAAGGCCATTAAGCACGCCCTGAATCAGGTTCTTGAGAAGGAGGGCAGAATGGAGCTTTCGGATGAGATATTGGAGCGGGATATGGATGAGGCGCTGAAGGAGTTCCGGGAAGAGGACAAGTCCGGCGCATTGGCGGAGGTCAAGGAGGGGACGTCTGCGCTTTCCATGGAGGAAAAAATGGCTCAGTTCCAGCAGATTATGAACCTGATTATCGGACGTGCCCTGGAGGTTAACAATGAAAAGCTAAGCCAGGATATCAGTGCTCTGGTAAATGAAAAGATGGGCCGGGAGCTGGAGTATCTGCTGAAGGATGCGGATCAAAAAGCAGAAGAACGCTTCCGCCAGCTGGATGAAACCCTCCGCGCTGTCCAGAAAGAAAGCCAGGACGAGGCCGCCGCAGCCAAAATCCCGTTCTTCAAAAAGAAGCGTTTCGGCCGCAGCGGCAAAAAAATGTGGGGAGGAAAGAAGTGAGGACAACCCTTGCAATTTTCTTAAACCTGAATTTCCATATCGCTATTTGAGGGGAAATGTGGTAAAATGTCCACGTAGGCAAT
>CALWBS010000244.1 GCA_944376135.1 uncultured Enterocloster sp. | reverse complement strand
GATGTCCCTTTTGGGGATACATCCCGATGGCAGCTGCAGGGCTGGAAGTGACAAATAAAAGCGCTGTCTCCACAGGAACGCCCTCGTCCTGCACCAGGCTCTTAAATTCCTTGTGGATGGTCTCCACGGTAGTGACGCAAAGGCCGGCAAACTTTCCCTGGCTGTCATATACCGCCATACAGCCATTGGCATCGGAGCTCATGGTGATTTGGCGCGGGTCAACGCCGGCATCCAGGCACCGGCGGATTGCCAGACTGGGTTTGATGGTTCCCTCAAAGCCGTATTCCGGAGCGATTCCGGATGTGATATCGATGATGCCGCCCAACTTGGCAAATTCTATGGCCTGCTCAAAGAGGGCCGCATCCCGGTTCACATGGGTGGGAATCATCAGATACGGGGGGAGTTCGGTCTCCTGGATAATATCCATGAGCATGTCCAGGCGGCGCTTGCCGTTTCCCATATGGATATGGGTATAGCCGCGCTTGCCGCTCACCAGCCCCGCAGTGTAGGCCTGCGCCAGAAGGTGCTCCATCTCGGCCCTGGTAGGTTGAGAGGAACGCCGGTCGGACAGCGCGGTTTTTGCGCCGATTACCTTGTCTATAAAGATAATGTCCCGCCGGACAGAGCCGGTAAGAGTGGCGGAGGGCATCTCAAAGGAACCGGTGAGCATGCGCGCCGTGATCCCTTCCTCCTCCAGCGAACAGACCTTGGCGTAGAGAGCTTCGATGTTTCTGGCCGTCCCGTCCGTCCCGTGAAGGCCCACCACTGTGGTGATTCCGTGGGGGACAATCTGGGAAATCTGCATTTCAGGCGTACGGCTGAAAAATCCCGCTTCCCCGCCGGCCCCGATGACATGGACGTGCTGGTCTACAAATCCGGGAGTCATCATAAGTCCGGAGGCATCTACAACCTCGACGGACAAGTCACCGAAGTCTTCATTGAGCCGGTCCTGAAGCTTCAGAATCTTTCCTCCGCCTATGAGAACATCCTTTTTTCCGAGCGGTTCCGGGGCATAGACCTCGGCATTTTTAATAAGAAGGAGATCCATATTTTTTCTACCTGCCTTTCTAAAAAATTTCTGAACTGCAGCGCTCTTTTGCGATTATAACATAACAAAGCAAGGGAAACAATAAAAAGCTTGTCCTGCAGTTATGCAGTTGGAAATTGCGCCTTTTTGTGGTATGATTCATAGCGTGCGGTTCTGCACATACTAAAATGCATCCGGGCGCTGTGCGCTTTCCCAAAGACAGCGGCATGCCGGCCCGGTCAGAGCACCAGTCAAAGGAGAACACGCGATGAGAGCATACGATCGATTGAAGCCGTATATGGAAAAAGCCATGGCGATAAAGACGGCCCTGACTCTTTTTGAATGGGACAATGAAACCCTGGCGCCGCAGGAGGCGGGGGAGCTGACAGCCTCCGTCATTGGTTTGCTTTCGGGGGAATATCTGGAAGCTGCGGCCGGGGAGGAAGTGGAGCAGCTTCTTGCCCGGTGTGAGGCGGAGGATGCGGCATTGTCCTCAGAGGCAGAGCGGGCGATTGTCCGGGAGATGAAGGAGGAACTTGAACGGGTGCGGGATATTCCAAAGGAAGAGTATCAGGAATTTGCCAGACTGACTGCCCGCTCCGCTTCCATTTGGGCAAAAGCCAGAGAGGAGCAGAATTTTGCTGTATTTGCTCCCGCGCTCGCCTCGATTATCCGGTATCAGAAAAAGTTTGCCGGATATCGGGCCCAAAAGGGGGAGGCCCTTTATGATGTGATGCTGGAGGACTATGAAAAGGGATTTACCATGGAAAGTTTGGACCGGTTTTTCGGACTTATAAAGACACATCTGGTACCCTTTCTCCAGAAAATCAAAACCGAGGGCCGCAGAATCGACGACAGCTTTTTGACGGGGGATTACCCGGAATATAAGCAGGAAAAGCTGGCCCGGTTCCTGGCGGAATATGTGGGCTTTGATTTTAAGCGGGGCGTGCTGGCGGTCAGCGCCCATCCATTTACCACCAACCTGCACAACAAGGACGTGCGGATTACCACCCATTACACGAAACGGGTGGACAGCTCTCTGTTTTCCGTAATCCATGAGGCGGGACACGGAATCTATGAGATGGGGATACGAAATGATCTGACGCTGACGCCCGTGGGCCAGGGAGCCAGCATGGGCATGCACGAATCCCAGTCCCGTTTTTTTGAAAATATGATTGGCCGGAGCGAATTTTTCTGGATGCCTATCTATGAAAAGCTGCGGGGATTGTTCCCGGACGAGTTGGGGGAGATTCCCCTGGAGGCCTTTACGGACGCGGTGAACAAGGTGCAGCCCGGGCTCATCCGCACTGAGGCGGATGAGCTCACCTACAGCCTCCATGTGCTCATCCGGTATGAGATTGAGAAACTCCTCATCGAGGAGGACATGGATGTGCGGGAGATTCCGCGGGTTTGGGCGGACAAATACGAGGAATATCTGGGGGTGCGCCCCTCTCATTCCGGTGAGGGGGAGCTGCAGGACATTCACTGGTCCCAGGGATCCTTCGGCTATTTCCCCTCCTACGCGCTGGGAAGCGCCTTTGCGGCCCAGATTTATTATCACATGCGGGAGAACATGGATTTCGACGGGCTTTTGGCCCGCGGGGAGCTGGGAGTGATTCGGGAGTATCTGCGGGAAAATATCCACCAGTACGGCAGGCTGAAGACGAGCCGGCAGATTTTGAAGGATACCACGGGGGAGGATTTTAATCCTCTGTATTATATACGGTATCTGAAAGAGAAATATGGGAAGATTTATCGGGTGAAAAATTGAGAAAAACTTTTCTTGCCCTGTATATCAGACAAAGAAGAACGCTTTCGGGTTGGCTGCCCGTCAGCGTTCTTTTTATTGAAGGAGTTTTCAAAGCTCCCTTCATCCCTCTTTTCCGCGCTCCTCCAGAATAGAGCGCAGGAGATTTAAAACGGCCTTTTTCTGATTGGGGGATAAAAGCTCCCAATTTTCTATGAGTTCTAATTCGGATGCGTCCAGTTCACGGCAATTTCCCTCGGAGAAAAACTGCGCTAAGGACATGTCAAAGGCGCGGCATATCTTTTCCAGTGACCGGAGAGAGGGAAGCATGTCCTTTCTGTACCAGGAGGAGATAGTTGACTGCGGAATATCGGCCTGGGAAGCAAGGCGAAATTCAGACCAATTTCTGGCGAGCCGCTGTTCCGTAATCCTCTGAAGAATATCCATCATGTCGTAGCCTCCCACCTAGTTATAGTCGTTATTATAAAGCGAAATTTCGTTGTGGAATAGGTGATAATATCGTATAATTATTACGATAAATATTGTATAAAAAATGAAAATTTTAATGCACGGTGCGGCAGAGGAGGAAAAAGATGGAAGGTAAGATAAAACGAAGACAGCTCGCAGGGACAAATGAGCGATACGGGGAATACGCGTTTGATTCGTTTCTGGACACGATGGAGGGGCTGGGCGTTGCCGGTGTTTTTCTGTCAGATGGGACGCCGCATTTTTCCTGTGAGCAGCTGTCCTATTCGGAGTGCACGCAGCTGCGCCGGGATGCGGAAAAAAGAGGGCTCTCCATTGTGGGTCTTGGAGCTAAGGGGAAACATTCGGACTGCCGGCTGACGGAGGAGGATCCGGAAAAAAGGAGGCGCAGCGTACGGTATTTCAAAAAGAGCATACAGGTCTGCAGGGAGATGGGGATTCCCTGCATGACGGTTTCTTTCACACCGGACAGAGGACAGCACGGCAGCGGCGCATGGGAACGGGCGAAAGACATGCTTTGGTGCCTCTGCGAGGAAGGGCAGGCACAGGGAGTGACGATTGCTGCGGGTGATTTGGGTTTTTCAAAATCGAGTTCGGGGACTCTGGCCGATCTGATCAAAATGGACCATGAGCTGAACCATCCCGGGTTCCGGATTTTGGCCGATACGGGAGCCGGGGACTGTGACGGAAAACGTTTGGGGGACTGGTTTTCCGCATTCGGGGATACGCTCTGCATCATGCAGCTGTCGTGGAAAGAAGGGCAGATTCACGGGAGAGAGACAGCGGCCTGTGCGGCGCGGCATGGGTATGCGGGGGCATTGGTGCTCAGATATTTGGGAGAAAAATATTCCGCAGAACCGGCAAGGGCGGATAAAATAATTCTGGAGATGCTGGAACCGTTTATGGAATAGAGGTGCCTTGCGCGAAGCGGGCCGTCAGAAGGGGATGGACTGCGGTCTGTTATGGGGGTATACTTCCTCCGCTCTTAGCATATATTCATAACAGACATTCTTTGCAAAAAGGCAGAAGAGAGGTGGAGGCATGAACCGGCGGTTCTGGTGGGCAGTGCTGGCGCTGACGGCTGGTCCTTACATAGGGACTCTGGCATGGACAGGCACGATACGAGGGGAGGAGGTCTTGGAGGAACAGAGGGAGGACTTGGGAGCGTACAGGATTTTGCTGGACCGGGGAAGCGGTTCCTACTATATAAATATGGAAGAATACCTTCCCGGTGTGGTGGCCATGCAGATGCCAGTGGACTATGACCCCGAGGCGCTGAAGGTACAGGCCATTATCGCCAGAACCTATATACGCCGCCAGATGGAGGCGTCAGGCGCATTTCAGCCTGAGGCAGCCGCGGGAGAGACGGGGGTATCCCAGCCTGAGGCAGCCGCGGCAGAGGATGCATCCCGGCCGGAACCGGTCCGGGAGATTGCGGAATCCGCCCTAGATCTGGACTACATGGAGCAGGAGCAGCTGCGGCGTCTCTGGGGCACCAGTGAATTCCCTAAATATTACCAGAAGTTGGAGCAGGCGGTGAAGGCCACGGAAGGGATGGTACTGACCTATGAAGGGGAGCTGATCGATCCCATGTTTTTTAGGCTGTCTGCGGGGATGACGCGGGAGGGGGATTTTCTTCACCCCTATTTTCAGAATGTGGACTGCCCGGAGGACATGGAGGCGGACGGTTTTGTGGAGCTGAAGCGCTTTTCTGGGGACGAGGCGGTTGCAGCGGTCAATTCCATTCCGGCGGGGGAGACAGGGGTACGGCAGGTGTCTGCTGGTGATTTGACGGATCAGACCCAAATTATATCCAGGGATCAGGCCGGATACGTGAAAGAAATACAAATAGGAAATTATATGTATACAGGGGAGGAAATCCAATACGCATTTGGGCTTTCCTCCTCCTGCTTTTCTCTGGAGAGCTATGAAGGCGGCGTGCGGTTCACCGTGAAGGGGAGCGGACACGGTTACGGCCTCAGTCAGAACACGGCCAATGAGAAGGCGAAGGAGGGGTGGACGGCGGAAGATATCCTTGGATATTTTTATAAAAACGTTGTGATTTCTGAATAAGGAGCCTTGGTTTGGTAAGAATAGTACCGAGGTGATAAACGTGAAAGACAAAGTAAATCAGATGTTCAAGGATAAGCTGTTTCTTGTCGTACTAGTTTTAGGCCTGCTGACTC
>CALWBS010000243.1 GCA_944376135.1 uncultured Enterocloster sp. | reverse complement strand
AATCCATATACAGCTCCTTTTAATCAGTCAAAATACCCAGCCGCGGCCCCGGGACCGCAAAAAGCGTGTCCCCGGCCGGATGGCTGGGCATATAAGCATTGCACTTTTCTGCTCTGCAGAATGGAATGATTCCAAACGCTTACAGATAGATTCCGCCGCCGGGGCCCAGAGGCAGATCCAATCCCACCCACACAATTACCTGGATAATCCAGACAATGGCAAAGGTGACTGAGAAGGGCAGCATATTGGCGATAATCGTTCCAATACCCGCGTCCTTCTTATACCGCTGAGCATAGCTGATAATAACAGGCATATAGGTAAACAGCGGGGACAGCGGATTGCAGATGGAGTCTCCGATTCGATACACCACCTGGGTAACCGCCGGGTCATAGCCTAAAAGCATCATCATAGGAACGTACACCGGCGCCAGGATTGCCCACTTGGCGGACGCTGATCCGATAAACAGGTCCACAATACAGGAAACGATCATCAGGCCGACCATCAGAGGCACACCGGTAAATCCGATCGCCGCAAGACCGTCCGCACCCGCGATAGCGATGATGGTTCCGATTCTCGACACGGAGAAAAAGTTGGTAAAAATCGAGATGAAGAAGCACATAAACACATAATTTCCCATCTCGGCAAAGCCCTGGCTGATATCCGCCCAGAGGTCTTTGTCATTTTTATACCTGCCGATGGCAAAGCCGTAAGCCACGCCGGGAATCATCAGGGCCAGCGTCACGGTGAACACAATTCCCTGAGTGAACGGAGCGCCTGAGTTCGTGATCGAACCGGTTTCATCCGCCAGAATCGCCTTATCCCCGAATACAGGAAGAGACAGCAGCAGCATGATGATGAAGAAAATCAGCTCCGCAATTCCGGCAACTTTTAACCCCTTCTTCTGCACAGGCGTAAGCCCTGTAGACTCCGTATCAAAATCATATGCCTGCAGCTGAGCCTTGGTGATAGGGAACCGGTGCACCAGCACCTTTTCCACCAGGATCGTTCCCACAACCGTCAAGATCAGACAGGACACGATGAGGAAGTACCAGTTGATCGCGATGGACTCAGAATAATTGGGATCGATCATCTGGGCGGCAACTTCCGTATAACTGTAAGCCAGAGCATCGGAAAGGCCCAGCGCCACATTAGCACAGAAACCGCAGGATACGGAAGCAAATGCCACATACAGGCCCAGCAGAGGACTTCTGCCAATGGACATATATAAAACCGCAGCCAGAGGCGGAAGGATAATAAATCCGGCATCGCCTGCGATATTCAAATTGATGCCCACAAAAACCACCACCATGGTGACAACCCAGCCCTTGGCTCCGCCCAGAAACTGATGCATCAGGGCAATCAGGAAGCCGCTCTTTTCCGCCACAGAGGAGCCGATAACTGCCACCAGAACCATGCCCAGAGGCGCAAACGTGGAGAAGTTGGTGATAACATTGCTCCACAGATACTGAATCCCGTACAGAGAAAGCAGATTTACCGGCTCAACCACCTGATTATCCGCCGGATTGACCACCGCGATGCCCAGCCCGCTGAAAATCGCGGAACAGACAACCGCCACAATAGAGAGCACCAAAAACAGTGTAATCGGATCAGGCAGCTTATTCCCCAGCCGCTCGATGGCGTCCAGGATCCCATCCAGGCGTTTGCCCTTTTTTGTCGTTTCACTCATGTTCATTTCCCCTTTCTTTTCCCTCTTTGCACGAAGAGTTCTAAAAAACGGGAAACCTTTCAGAACTATCCGCACACTTGCCTTGCATCACTTTATAATGTTAACAAGGTAAAATATGAAATTAATTATATCTTACTTTTACCCTGTTGGCAAGCAAAAAAACAGAAAGATCCCCCGCCTTAGGCGAAGGACCTTCCCTTCCAAGCACTTTAAAAATTAATAATCAAACTTCCACATATACCGTCTCACGCTCAGCGGATGGTTTCTCACATCAGCCAGCAGATTGTTGAACACACGAACCACATTGGTGTGGAAGCAGGGATCCAGGTACTCGGACACATCGCCCAGCTCTCCCATTCCATAATCCATGCCGTCCAGGATCATGCAGCGGTCATTGAACTTCTTCATGAAAGTCAGCGCGCGGTCGTCCAGCGCTCGGGTTCTGCCGGTGGACTTCATCATCAGGAATGCCGTATTCTTATCTGTGATCTCAAAAGGTCCATGGAAATATTCACCGGAGTGGATCACGCTGGAGTTGATCCACTGCATTTCCATGAAAATGCAGATGGATTCCTGGTGCGCGCTACCCCAGGAAGCGCCGCTTCCCATGGTGTAGATCACAGAGTCATCCTTGAACTCCCAGGCGTATTTGATAGCATAAGGAACAATCTCCTTGCAGGCCTTCTTTACGATGCCGTCCATCTTCTTTAAGCCGTCCAGCAGCTTGTCGTACTCCGCGTACCCCTCAATTTCATTGAGAAGCTCCACCGCCAGCTTAAAGCCGTAGGAGGATTTCTGATTCTCCACTACAGCGCCGTCTCCGAACTCATAGAGAATCACATACTCAGCGGCCTCTGACAGGGGAGAGGGAACCTGGAAGGTCAGGCCAACCGTAGCCGCCCCTTTCTCTCTTGCCACCTGGCAGGCCTTTACGGTCTCCGGAGTATTTCCTCTCTGGGAAGCCAGGATAACCACCGCGTTGGGCCCGATTTCCTTGGGAGTTGCGTGAACGAACTCATTGGCGTTGATGTAGCCCACCTTCAGCTTCGTGGCTTCGCAGCTCAGGAAATACTTAGCCGGGAAGAATCCCACCAGGGAACCTCCGCAGCCCACGAAATATACGGTGTCAATTGCATGGTCCTTCAAGATACTGCTGACAATCTCTTTTACTTTTTGCATGATTTTATTTTCCCTTCCGGGCCGGGGCAGCCGGCCCTATATTATGATTGCTCGTATACCTTCATGCGCTCAGCTGGAACCGCATGACTTTTTGCAGCGCTCCGCCGCTTACCCCTTCACCGCTCCGCTGGTGAGGCCGCGCACAAACTGCTTGGACATCAGCAGGAAGAGGATAATCAAAGGCAGGGAGGCGATAATCAAACCGGCCAGCGTCGTGACATAGTCGGTACTCAGATCCCCTCGGAAAGTCATCAGACCGATAGGGATAGTCTGGAGGTTTTTGTCGCTCAAGAACACGTTTGCGAACAGGAACTCATTCCACACAAAGTTCAGGTTCACAATGGTGCAGGAGGCAAAAATCGGCCGGGAAATCGGAACAATAATCTTCGTGAAAATCTGAAAGCTGTTGTATCCGTCCACAACCGCCGCCTCCTCCAGTTCCACGGGGATGGAGAGGAAATAGGCCCGCATCAAAAACACGGTAAACGGAATCCGGAACGCGATATAAGGCAGAATTACCGCCGCATACGTATTGTAAATGTGCAGCTTCTGCAGAATGTTGTAAAGGGGCACCAGGGCAATCTGCTCGGAGAGCGTCATTCCGCCCAGGACAATGATAAAAATAATATTGCTCCCTTTCGCCCTAAACCGGGTCAGGCCGTAGGCCAAGAAGGAGGCCAGCACCAGGATTCCCACCAGGGAGACCGCACTCACCAGAATGGAATTTCCGAAATAGCGGTACAATCCCATGGTCCAAGCCTTGACATAGTTGCTGAACATCCAGGTCTCCGGCAGCGCCAGGGAATCCATGAACAGCTCCGGATTGGTCTTAAAGGAGTTCAGGATAATCCATGCCAGCGGAGCCGCAATGATCACAGCCAGCACAATGCACAGCAGATTCAGAAGAATCGTAGAAACGCGAATCTTTTTCTTATTGTTCATGCTCCCACCTCCCCTAGTCTTGTCCGGAACGGGTTACCCGGATCTGGATGATCGAGAGCGTAACCGTAATCACAAAGATGAACACGCCTGTCACAGCGGCCATTCCCAGATCGGAGTGCAGGAAAGCCTGCTGGTACAGATACAGTCCAAGCACCTGTGAGCTGTTGCCCGGGCCGCCGCTGGTGGTGGAATACACCTCGGTATAAAGCTTGAACGCTCCGATAATGGTGATGATGGTGCAGACGAGAAGCTGCTCCTTTGCCTGGGGAAGCATGATATAGATGGCCCGCTTTATGGGACCTGCGCCGTCAATGGCTGCTGCCTCCACATAATCCCTGGACACATTCTGAAAAGCAACCACCATAAGCATGGTGATATAGCCGGTGAACTGCCACTGGCTCATGGCGATGATGCAGTAGATCGCCATCTTGGAATCTCCCAGCCATCCATAGGTGGGCAGGCCAAACATCTTCAATACACTATTCAGAAAGCCAAGATTGGGATTGTAAATAAAGGTGAACATAAGGCCTACCGCCGTAAGGGAAATCAGCGCAGGCAGGTAGTAGAAATTCCGGAAAAAGTTCCGCATCCTGTTTCCAATCGCGCCGCTCTCCAGGATCAAGGCCAAAATCGTTCAGAACCCCACCTGGACGATCAGGGAGATGATACAGTAGGCTATATTGTTTTTCAGCATAATGGGGAATATCTCATCCGTAAAGAATCGTCTGTAATTGTCCAGTCCCACAAATGTGCTCCCCGCTGAAAAGGATGACAGCCGGAAAAAGCTGTAGACGATATTCATCAGCACCGGAATGTAGACAAAACACAGAACCATTAAAACACCCGGCAGCATGTAGAGATACGGCGTGTGCTTTTTCGTTCTCACTCGATCACCTTCCTTTAAATTTTAGGGCGGAGGCTGCCGCTTGCAATAAGACGGCAGCCTCCTCTCACCCGGGCCGTCAGGCCCTCATACTCTGTTTTTCGTTTATTCAGCGGCTTCGGTACCCGAAGTGCTTACCAGCGTCTGGGCTTCTTTCGCCTTTGCCTGGATGCGGGCCATCGCCTCCTCCGGCGTCACGTCGCCGTTGGTCAGGTCAGATACAGCCGTCAGATACTCGTCGCAAACCGTGGAGTACAGAGCGTTGTCAAGCCATGCGCCCAGGGACTCTGCGTTCGCAACAGTGTTAAATCCGTCGATCAGAGCCTGGTCCGTCAGAACGCTGACATCAATCTTGGAAGCATTGAAGTAGCCGATTTCCTGGCACTGCTCCTGTCCGACTTCCGGCCCAAGGAACCACTTGAGGAATTCCACGCACTCGTCGGGATACTGGGTCTCAGAGCAGATAACAAATCCTTCCGGCGCTCCGGTCAAGCTGTCGGGGTTGCCCGCCGCTCCCTCAATCTCCGGGAACTTGAACATACCGAACTGGATATCGGGGTTGTCACGGCGGATGCTGGGGATCTCAACCAGCTCTGCGTAATACATGCCGGCCTGTCCCATGGAGAAATTCATACGTCCCATGTCGGGCTTGATTCCGTTAGGGTTCTCAGTCATGTAGGGAAGCAGCTGCTGATAATACTCCAGAGCCTGTACATAGCCGGGGTCTGTAAACTCTCCGGTGGACGGATTGTAATCCTTCTCTCTCACATCATCCGACACACAGAGCTGATTCAGTGTACCGATGTAGTGGGAAGCGGACCAGGGCTCCAGGTTTCCGAAGGAAATGGGAGTAATGCCCGCTGCCTGCAGGGTCTCGCACACCTGAATCAGTTCGTCAAATGTGGTGGGAACCTCCAGGTTGTTCTCCTCGAAAATCTGTGTATTGTAGACGAACAGCTTGCAGTCCAGACGGAAGGGGATTCCGTAGACCATGCCGTCGTCCGTGGTATAGATGTCGATCTGGGGCTGCATCAGGGAATCCTTCCACTCCTGATCCGCCTCCAGATAGGGGGTCAGATCCAGAATCAGTCCCTCGCGGATAAAGCGCTCCGTAAAGTCGCCCGCCCAGCTGTAGAAAATGTCCGGCTTCTCCTCGCCGCCCAGCACTACCTGGATTCTCTCCTTGTACGCCTGATTGGCCGCATTGGTGATCTCAAACTTGATGTCCGGATGGGACTCCTCATACTCATGAAGCTTTGCCTCGATGAAGCTGTTGTAGGGCTCGTCTGGGAAACGGTGCATAAAGCGGATTACCTTCTGCTCGCCGGTGGACTCCGCCGCTGCCGCTGTCGTGTCGCCCTCTGCCTCTGCCGCTGTGGTATCTCCGCTCGCTGCCGCTGTAGTCGTCCCGCTTGAACTGCTGCTTCCGCAACCGGCAATGCTCAAAGCCATCAGGCCGGCCACTGCCGCACACACTGCTTTCTTTGCCATTCTTTTTCTCATAAAACTCTCCTTTCCTGCTTAACCCTTTTTGGGGCTTATTTTGAATGGTTCATGACCTTCAGATCTTCCTCTGTCAGATCAACCACCTTTCCAAATCCAAAAGAACCGTCTCTCTGGCACTGTCCGGCGGAGAACACCGCCGCCCGGTACAGGCTGGTCTTAACAAGAAGGTCCTTATAGCTTGCGGCCGTCACCGTTCCCCGGCTTCCCGACCCCTCGCCAAAATCAACTGCTTCCCCGATTCCGTCCAGATAGTGCACCAGGAAACAGGCGATAAACGAATCGCCGGCCCCCATGGTATCCTTGGCTTTCACCAG
>CALWBS010000242.1 GCA_944376135.1 uncultured Enterocloster sp. | reverse complement strand
AGGCTGTACTGCATGGCCTCCGCTCCCTGGCCGTCAAAGTCCTCCCACGGAAACTGGCTGTTAAAAGCCAGGCGCAGATAGGCGTTCCGGGAGGCGTACTGCTTTTCCATCAGCACTTTCGCGGTGCGCAGCTCTGTGATTCCTGTAGCCAGATGATTGTCCGCAGCAATGCCGGGGCCCGGAAGAACCGTTGTAATGGTCCGGCAGGCAGCGCTGCGCGCGACGTTTCCGCCCGTCTGCTCCGCGGTCTCGCCCATCTCCCACACGCCGTTGTTCTCCCGTTCTGTCCAGAAGGGATGGTCATCCGGAAGGATCAGGCACACAAAGGAGTTGGCAATCCACATTGGGCTGGCCGCACAGCTGTAGGTCTGAATAAGAGGAGCAAACGGCCCGTAAAAGCCCAGGCAGAGAGCCCCTTCATAAAAGCATTCTTCCCTGGTAATAAACTGAAGAAGGGCCCCGGAAGCAATTCGCCGGGCAAGACCCGGATCTGCCGTATGCTTTTTCAGAAGGAAATTCGCCGCCAGCGGCGCTGAGGCCGCGCTCCGGTAAATGCTGCTCCTCCCCCACATGGTCACATGGGCCTCCTGATCAAAAAACTGCGGGAAGCTCTCTGCCAGACGGTTGGCATAGGCCTCAATCCGTCCCGCCAGCCAGGGTTCTTTTTCATAACCGTACCACTGATTCCAGAGAGGACCATACACATGAAAAGCCCACGGGCAGTAATAATCAAAGAGATGTCCGTCCCGATACCATCCGTCCCCTGCATAGTATGATACGATCACCTGCGCGTGATCGCGCATCACATCCCGGTCAACAGCATACCCCTCCCGGTCCAGGAAGGCCAGGATCAGCATATTGAACAGCCGCCAGTTGTGGTGTCCTGTGTAGGAATGGCCGAACTGGGCAAGGTATGCCGCAATCCGATCCTTCTCCTCCTTCGTATATGTCTCCCACACCGCCTCCGGGCACATCGAAAGGCCAATCACAAGGGAGGCACACTCCGCTGTGTGCTGGAAGGCCTTTTCCCCCGGCTGTCCCTGGGGAAGGATCTCCCGGATCCCGAAGAGGTAGCACGGATTTCCCGGGGTAACGCAGAGAAGAATCTGCCGCCGGTAATATGCTGCCAGGGGGATTCCCGCCGCCTCTGCACCCGGCTCATTTTTGAGCAGCGGCGCCGCGATCAGGAAGCTCCTGGCCAGACCCTCAAATTTTTCCGCCGCCTGGCGCCACAGAGGACCGTCCGGCTGCGGATAACTCACCGCGTATTCATGGCGCGGAAGAAGGATGGGATCATCCAGCCCCTTTACATGCTGAAAAATTCCATCCAGCAGGAAATGGCAGGCATCCATCCAGTGCTTCTTTGTCATCCCGGTATACGGGCTGGCGCCGTAATCCGGCGCCTCCACCGCGAATTTCATACGTTTTCTCCTCTCTCCTTCCACAGGAACGGATCATCCATGCTGTCCAGATACTGCTTTAAGCGTCTGCGCAGAGCCACAATTCCCTCTTCCCTGCAATCCGCCGGGATCTGACGCGGAGAAAGCTGCCATGGGTCGGCCGCGTCATCATAGAACAGCTCCTCCTGCAGCGCGTCGGGCTCGTAGCCGTTGCTTATCACATATGTCCAATCTTTTGTCTTGATGCCTCTCCAGCCATAGGCCTTGTGGGTCAGCCCCCGCTTTGCGAAGGCCGCCACCATATCAGCTCCGCCTGGGTAAGAGCAGATGAACATTTCCTCCGGCCCGTCCGACTTCTGCCCCAGGATCCCTTCTGCATGATCGAATCCCTGGCAGGTTTCCGGAATCGGAAGGCCCAAAAGCCCCAGGAGGGTTGGCATGTGGTCAATACTGGCAAAAATCGAGTCATTGACGCCGGGAGCTATCCTGCCTTTCCAGCGCATTACCAGCGGAATATGAATGCTCTCCTCATACCACACATTCTTGCTCATCAATCCCTGGGAGCCCATCATATCGCCGTGATCCGCAGACAGCACCACGAGGGTATTCTCCTCCAGGCCCTTTTCCTTCAGGTATGCGAGAATTCTTCCGAAATTCTCGTCAATCCCGTTTACAGCGGCAAAATACTGCCGAGTCTGAGTCATGAGAGGATCTTTCCGCTTATCCTGGGGAACATTTTCCCGGTAATGAATATCCAGATCCTTAAAACGGTTCTCATATTTCTCCGGCACCAGCTCATAGGGAAGATGGGGCGGATTGTAGGACAAAAACAGAGCAAACGGCTTGTCCTGGCTCCTCCTCTCCTCCATATATTCCAGCGCCTTGTCCGTCTCAAATTCCACGGACCACTTTTCCGGACGGATCTGCTCTTTGCTGTCCGTCCAATAGTGGGGGTGCAGATGATCGTCGCAGGTGCCGTAGGACAGCCAATAGTCAAATCCCTGGCGCCTCTCCCCCGGCGGCGTGTAGGCGTCCCAGCCGCCCGCCCCAGAGGGGGGATTGGGATAAAATCCAAGTTCCGCGGCATCCAGATGCCACTTGCCGATATAGCCGGTATTGTATCCATTTTCTTTTAGCACCCGACCGATGGAGATCTCCTGAGGGCGGAGCATAACCTTCTCCTCAAGGCCCGGCTTGCAGTTTGTCCACATGCCCAAGCAGAAGGGGTATTTTCCCGTCATCAGGGAAGCCCGGTGGGGAGAACAAAGGGGATAGGTGCTGTACGCATGGGAAAAATCCATGCTTTCTCCGGCGAATCGATCCATGTTCGGTGTGACTACCTGATCCGCATGATGGCAGCCCATAGCCTCATATCGCCACTGATCCGCAAATATATAAAGTAGGTTTGGTTTCACTGCTATTCTCCTTTCTGTCCGCAGGCGCCCCAGGACGGGGCGCCAAATACCTATAACGATGCCTGCCGGGCATTCCCGCATCAGGGAAATGCCCGGCAGGCTGTGCCCTGCAGCTTACCAATACGGATTCCAATGAGTCAGCCGTCTGGTCAGCGCCTCCATATAAAAATAATCTCCCCATGTATTGCACTCGTCCACTCCCCTGTCCGTGCAGGTATTCTCCGCTGAGGAGCGGGCGTAGGTACCGTGAAGCAAAATTCCGTTGGATGTCTTAAGATCCCGGTTCGCGCAGCGATCCACCAGGGCTTTCAGCATCCGGTCTGCAGCCATAAGATAGGGGGCTGCCTTCTCTGGCTCCATATACTTTGCCATTTCCAGGATGCCGCAGACCGCGATGGCAGCTGCCGAGGAATCCCTGGGCTCGCTGCTTCCCGTATCAAAGTCAAAATCCCAGTAAGGAATCAGATCCTCCGGAAGATGCTCTATAAAATAGTCCGTCACCTTCCGGAAAAGCTCCGCATAGTCCGGGTTCTTCTCGTACCGGAAGCTTAGGGCCGTGCCGTATACGCCCCAGGCCTGCCCTCTGGCCCAGGCAGAACCGTTGCGGTTGCCCTGATGGGTCACGCCCTGGAGGGGCTCTCCGGTCTTGGTATCAAAAAAGTACGTGTGATAGGTGGAGCTGTCAGGCCGCACCAGGCATTTCATCGCGGTACGGATGTGATTCTCCGCCTTCTGCCGATAGGAGGGATCCCCCGTGGTCTCCGACGCCCAGAACAAAACAGGGAGGTTTAACAGGCAGTCGATGATCAAGCGGTACTCCTTAGGCTCTCCGGGATTGCCCCATGCCTGAAGGAAGTTTCCCTTTTCCCGGTAGCGCTCCGCCAGGTGGTCTGCGGCCAGAATGGCCGCCTTTTTCCCAGTCTCATCCCCTGTGAGCTTATAGGCTGCCACGCAGGAGGGGCTGTAAAGGAATCCCATATCGTGATGATTTACATCAATCTTTTTCTCGATCCGTTCAAGAAAGCTCTTCACTTGGATGAGAGCCGCCTCCTTGAAGGCGGGATCCTTTGTGTGCTCATAGGCCAGCCACAGGGAGCCGGTCCAGAAGCCGGTAGTCCACTCTACGTTTTCCGTGGGCTCATAAAATCCGTCAAAGGAATTGGAGGAGGGAAAATGATCCGTAAACTCCGCCAGATCCGCCTTTGCCACCGCGCAGGCCGCGTCCAGGGCCTTTTGGGCTTCCTCCATAGAAAGCCCCGGATATTCTTTAATGGTGTCAAATGTCTGTGCCATAGTTATCCTTTCTTCGCCGTATGAAACAGCGCCTCTCTTTGCTGTTTATCCCTTAATACCGCTGGCTGCAACGCCCTCTACGAAGAACTTCTGGCAGCTTAAAAATACAATTACAACGGGGATCAGGGAGCACACGGAAGCCGCCATGATCCAGGCATAGTCTGCTCCGTACTGGGAAATAAAGGTACGGATTCCCAGCTGGATGGTCTTTAATTCCGTGGTCTTTAAGTAGATAAGGGGACCCATAAAGTCGTTCCACACATTGGTGAAGGTGAAGATGACCAGGGTTGCCATAGCGGGCTTGCCGAGGGGGAACACGATCTTGGAAAAGATCCCGTACTCATTCAGCCCGTCAATCCGGGCCGCCTCACACAGCTCGTTGGGAATACTTATGTAGAACTGCCGGATCAGGAACACGCCGAAAGCGGAGAATGCCTGCATCAGGATCAGTCCCAGATGGGAGTCGTTTAACCCAATCTTGGACACCAGAATAAACTGGGGAACCATATACACCTGCCAGGGAATGGCGATCGTGGTCACATACATTAAAAAGATCAGGTCTTTTCCCACAAACTTTGTCTTTGTAAAGCCGTAAGCCGCAAAGCAGCTTGTGAACAGCTGAATGGTTGTGGTAATCACAGCCAGCTTTGCCGTATTTAAGAAGAAGGTTAAAAGAGGAATCTTCTTCCAGATAATCTTATAGTTGTTCCACTGGATATTGTTCATATCCGGCAGCCACCGCATGGGGATGGAGAACACGTCCTTGTTCATTTTCAGCGAGGAAATGACCATCCAGTAAAAAGGTACCAGCATGAAGATGGACAGGGCGATCAGCAATATGGTAAGGATGATTTTTTTATTTCTCTGATTCTGTTTCATATAGCGTTCCCCCTTACATATCCTTGGACCATTTCTTCTCTCCGGAGAACTGGATTAAGGTGACAACCAGCACAACGGCGAAAAGGACGATGGCTCCCGCGCTCGCCGGGCCGAACTCCCAGCTAACAAAGGCCTTGTCGTAAATGTAGTTAACCAGCGTCTTGGTGGCATTTCCGGGGCCGCCTCCCGTCATAACGTACACCATATCGAATACCTTGAAGCACTGAATGGTGAGCATGATCAGTACGAAGAAAGTGGTGGGCGTCAGCATGGGCACCGTGATGTAGCGCAGCTTCTCCCAGTTGTTGGCGCCGTCGATGGCCGCAGCCTCATAGAGCTCGCCGGAAATTCCCTGAAGAGCTGCCAGATATACGATCATGTAGTAGCCCATGTATTTCCAGATGGTCACAATGGCTACCGCCACCATTGCCCAATCCGTATCCACTACCCACCGGGGCGGATCCGCAATGCCGATAAACTTTAAGAACTCATTGATCGGTCCGAAATCCGGCTGGAACAGCATGTTCCACACAGCGCCTACCGCCACGGTAGAGGCGATATAAGGGAAGAAAAATGCCGCCCGGTAGAAGGGGATTCCCTTGATCTTGGAATTTAAAAGCACTGCCAGAAGCAGGGAGAGTACCAGAGTCGGAAGTACCGTCATGAGAGCGTAGGACACGGTGTGCCAGAACGCGCCGGTAAAGAGTTCATCCCCGAAAATTTCCGTAAAATTCGCCAGCCCCACAAACTCCATCGGCGCCTGGGAGCCATCCCATTTCATCACGCTTAAAACAAAGGAAAAGATAACCGGGGCAAATACAAACACAGAATAGCCAATCAGATTAGGCAGGATAAAGGAGTAGCCAATCAGATTCTCCCTCAGCTTCCGCTTCTGAGAGGAGGTCAGCCCCTGTTTATTCTCATTCATAGTCAATCCTCCTTGAAGTCCGGCAGGACCTGCTGGACGCGGGCCCTGCCGGATGCTGGGTAAAAAAGAACGCCCCGTTTATGGCATGCATAGTATGAGGCGTTCTGTTTCTATGGTGTCTAGGCTTTAAGCAAGTCTGCTGCTCAGCCAAGAGCGGCTTCTATCACCAGCCCTTAATCTCAGCAACCCGACGGTTCAGTTCCGCAATACCTTCGTCCACGGTGTACTCGCCGATCATCACCATCTCATACACCTCATCCAGAGGTACACGAATCTCCTCAATCTGGGGATCCAGCGGACGGTCAAATACAAAGTTGATGTATTTAAGAGCTTCCTTGCTGCTGTCCCCCTCGGGGAAGTTCTCTGCGGAAGCAATGGTATTTAATGACTCATCTGTCTGAATGCCTGAGAACACGCCGTTCTGTGCCAGGATGTCAGCGGCCTCCTCAGAAGTCGCAAACTTTACGAAATCCCAGGCCAGATCCTGTGCATCGGTAAACGCGCTGATCGCAATCGGAGTGATGGCACCTACGGTATAGCCAGCCTCCACGTCGTCCGGATGGGGGATAGTGGCAATACCCCAGTTGAAGTCGCACTCGCCGTCCGCGATTGCCTGCATCATGGTTGCGATAAAGTAGGTTCCCATGGGCATCATCGCGCACTGCTGATTCTTAAATACGGAAGAATAGTGGATATTTGCAGTCTTTAAGGTTGCATAATCCTGGATATAGCCGTTGTCCTGAAGCCACAGGGCCTGATCATAATACGGTCTTAAGAACTCATAGTCCTTATCAACTACGGTATGCTTTCCGTCCTGTACGGCCCACGCGGATACCATGGCCTCCCAAGTATGGTGATGGCTTCCGTAAACCTTTGCGCTTCCCTCGCCGGATGTCATCTTGGCTGCCAGCTCCCGATACTCCTCCCAGGTCATATCGTTGGAGGGATACTCTACGCCAGCTGCATCAAAGAGATCCTTGTTGTAGAAAAGCACATACCAGTCAGAACGATAGGGCAGCGCGTAGGTTGTATCTTTGTACTGCAGCTGCTCTGCCGCGCCGTTGTACTTGCTTAAATCGTAGCCATCCTTCTCAATCAGGTCGTCCAAAGGCATGAGCTGATTCTTGTCCGCCATCTGAAGCATGGAGCCCATATCCTTTACCCAGATTACATCGGGATCCGGCTGAGCGGCAGAAAGGCTGATTCCCAGAGAGTTGTTGTACTCATCTGCGTTGGTATCGATGATGTTGATGGTCACGCCCGGGTTCTTCTCCGTGTAGGCATCGATCACTGCCTGGAACTGCGGTGTAGTGGTGTTGTCCCATGTGGTCACGGACAGCTCACCGGTCAGCCCGCCCTCGGCACTCTCGCCGGATCCGCTCTCGGCCGCCTCGCCCTGAGCCTGGGTCTCGCTGCTGCCTGCCGCCGCTGTGGTGGTCTCAGATGCGGAGCCGCCGCCGCAGGCAGTGAGGGACGCTGCCATAAGCGCCGCCAGTGTCGCCGCTGTTGCTTTCTTTAACTTCATTCTTATTACCTCCCTTGTTTCTTTGTGTCTCCATTGTAACAGAATCCTTTTACATACTACATGGAAGATTTTTATATTTCTTTTACTTTTTGTGCATGTCCTTCGAAATATTTCAGGTTTTTTTATATTATTTTAATTTTTTTGTCTTTTTTTCATCTTGCCATCTCCTTTTCTTGTTTTTCTCACCAGAATTCGGTATGATAGTAAAAGCGGACGATCGGTTCCAGCCCTGTCCCTTAAAAGGAGTCATTGATGGAAAAACCAAAAAAAACATTTCAATTTCAGTTGATCCTGTACAATCTGCTTATTATTTTTTGTATTGCCTGTGCGGTCAGCTATTATAATTACCATTCCTATAAAAGAGATATCCTGGCCGCGGAAACCCAGAGCAGCCAGAACCGCGTGGCCAGTCTGTCTCTGCGCACCCAGGCAGCCTATGATGAAATGATGAATATCCTTTTGACCTGCGCGGAGCGGAAAACCCTCTTTTCCTCCTCCACTTTTTTAGGGCAGGATTACTCCAACACCGCTGCGTCTGTCTATGCGGCGGATGCCCTGCGGGATCTGTGTGCAATTTCCAGCTATAATAAGGATATTTATAAGCTTACCTGGTATAATGAAGGCTTTCTTCTCCAGGCCGGTTCTTCAACAGGTTCCCAGCATGATCCCACGCATATTATGAATGCCCCTTTTTTCCCCGATCTGATTCGGCAAACCTCCGGGCGCAACACTCTGCTTTTGGCGGACAACCCGTTTCCTGAGGGAAAGGGGACGGTTCCAAAGATTCTTCCGCTCCTGCGTCCTTTAAGCTACGGCGGCAAACAGAGCTCTGAGGACGCATGGGTTTTTCTGGCTGTCTCTCCGGATATGTTCAAAACAGCGCTCCAAGCCATGCCGAAGGACAGCATTGCCTATGCCGTCACCGCTCAGGGGGACATTGTGGCCTCTCTAAACGGCGACAGGCTGGATCCCTCCGCGCTCATCGCAGATCTGTTGGAGCGCAGGGAACTGTCCGGAAGCATGCCCGCAATCCTGGACGGCCAGGACTGTGTGGTTTCCTATGAACGGCAGATTGACAGCGGCATTCTTCTCTTTGAGGTCCTGCCCCTCTCCTCCCTGCCCTTTGACTCCCAGGTATTCATGCGCACGGTGCAGATTGTGTTCCTGTTCTGCATCCTCATCGGCTTCTCCCTGTCCTTTCTTTTTTCCATACGGCTGGGAGCTCCCATCAAGCGCCTGACCCGGAGGCTTTCCCTCATCGCCCAGGGCGATTTTTCCAGGGATCCCTCTATTGAGACCAACGATGAGGTGGGTGCCATCGGACGGCAGATCAACCAGATGTCCGGTCAGATTGACTCTCTGCTGAAGAATCGGATCCAGGATGAGAAGGAGAAAAAGGATCTGGAAATCAAGATGCTTCAGGCACAGATCAATCCCCATTTCCTATATAATACCTTGGACTCCATCAAATGGATCGCCACGGTTCAGAAAAATACCGGCATTGTCCAGGTAGTGACGGCCCTGTCCTCCCTTCTTAAAAATATGGCCAAGGGATTTAATGAAAAGGTCACTCTGCGCCAAGAGCTGGATTTCCTGGAAAACTATATTATTATAGAAAAAATTCGCTACATTGAGCTCTTCGACGTAGAAACCCAGGTGGATGACGAGCGGCTCTATGATGCGAAAATTATAAAACTCACCCTCCAGCCCATCGTGGAAAACTCTATTTTCAGCGGCATTGAGCCCAGCGGGCGGTTCGGTCTTATACGAATTCACGCTTGGAAGGAGGCAGCAGATCTCTGCGCAACGGTGGAGGACAACGGGATCGGCATTGAGCCGGAAAATTTGGGCAGGCTTCTGACGGATACTTCCAAAATTACTAAGAGCACCATGAGCGGCATCGGTCTTCCCAATGTGGACCGGCGCCTGAAGCTGGTCTACGGCGAAAAATATGGACTCACCATCGAAAGTGAACCCGACCGGTATACCCGGGTAACAATACGCCTTCCGCTGGAGGTTTGATGATGGCGAACTGTAACAGGAGGAATTATGTACCGAATAATTTTAGTTGACGATGAACCGCTGATTTTAGCCGGCATCGCCTCCCTGATCTCATGGGAGGACTATGACTGCACCATTGTCGGCAAGGCGACCAATGGTCCCTCCGCCTACGATATGATTCTGTCCCAAAAGCCGGACATTGTAATCACCGATATACGCATGCCCGTTATGGACGGCCTGGCCCTGATGGAAAAATGTCAGGCCGCAGGGTTTCGCTGTCCTTTTATCGTCCTCACCAACCTGGAAGAATTTTCTCTGGCGAGGAAGGCCCTGTCCCTAGGCGCCTGCGAATACCTTGTGAAGCTGAACCTGACGCCTGAGGAGCTGGTAAAAGCCCTTGACCGGGCAAAGGAATCTTGTCTGATGTGGGAACGGACAAAGATCAGCAGGGAGATGCCCGTTTCCCTGCCGGAGCTTTTGGGACAGTACATCAACCGCCGGGTGGCTCTCCACAATCCGGAAGAACCTCTGCCCGGGGGACTCCGCCCCCTTATGCCCCGGCTCTATCTCCTGGTATTTGCCGTCCGCCATGCAAGCATTCCCTTCCTTCCGGATGACCAGATGGTGGATATCAAACAGCTCACACCGCACATTATCGACATCCTGGGCGGATTGTCCTCCCGATTTTTTCATGCGTCAGCAATTCTCCCCCCCCCCCGTCTTTTCGCACCCAAACGGCTTTTTGATGGCGGCGTCCATACGGCCCGGGGAGGATCAGCAGATTGTTTCTACTTTCTGCTCCAAGGCTTTAAATGCTCTAAAAACGTATTTTGAACTCACTGCGGCCTTTGGCGTCAGCGGGCCGGCCGGGGATGCAAAACGGCTGGATGCCTGCTTTCAGGAAGCGCAGACTGCCCTGGAGGCCTACTACTACGATTCTTCGGATCCCATTGTGTTTTACACCGGTCAAACGTTCCATCAGAGCCAGGCCAGGGATTTCAACATCAATTTTCTGAAAAAGGATCTGTCCGCCTCCATTCAGCAGAATGACAGCGAAAAGCTGGGCGATATTTTCCGCCAGATTATTGACTTGTTTACCCAATGCAGGCCCAGCCGGGAGGCTGCGGCCAGCGCCTGCATCAATATGTACTCCTACCTGTCCTCGTTTTTTGAGGAGGGTGGGGATGAAAGCCGGGATATTTTCCCCTACACCGTCAATATCGCGGGATATGTCACTCAATTTACCTCCCTGACAGATATTCTCACCTGGCTTGAAAGCCTGCGCGTCCGGCTCTGCCAGCTTCTGGACGACCGCAGGAATCACACCTCAGATACGCTGGCTCAAAAGGCCAAGCAGTACGTCCGGGAACACTACCGGGAAAAGCTGTCCCTCGCGGAGATCGCGGAGCACCTAAATATAAGCACCGGATATTTAAGCCTTGTATTCCGGCGGTTTACCGGCACCACTCTCTCCGACTATATTGCCTGGGTAAAGATTGAACACGCAAAGGAGCTTATTGATTCCCACCAGTATTTGATGTATGAAATTTCCGACATGCTGGGCTTTGAGAATCCCTATTATTTCAGCCGGGTATTTAAAAAGGTGACGGGAATTTCCCCCAGAAATTACGAGAAGCGGTAAAACTTGCACCTTTGAAAAACGCGTGCTGCCGGGCACACATAAAAACAGACGGTGGAATATGCGGATTTCCGCTATGCCGCCGTCTGTTTTTTGCCGGACGCATATCCCGCGCCCCTTCTCTCTTCTTTTTATACCTCCTGACCCCAGACCTCAATCTGAGTCAGCGCGGGGAAGGGAGAGGGATCGTCCGCTTTAATCAGATTCTTGAGCTTGAGCCAGGTAATCTTCTCCTTTTTTATGGAGAAGGGATGGGGCTCACTGCTCTTTTCCATGGAAACCTGCTCCACAGAGCCGTCAGAAAATTCGATGTCCGCACGGATCCACCAGTTGTCATGGGGGAAATCTGCCCGGGTGTGAAGCACGATCTCCCGGATGTCCACAGGCCGTCCGAATTCCAGCGTAAACTCAGCGTCGTCCCTCCGGTTGATTCCCCAGGACTCATAGGGCCAGGCTCCGTGGGAGGCGTTGGCCGTCACCCCGTCAATGGCATTTCTCGCAGCAAACACCGCCTCACCCCGTGTCTCCACATTGGCCCAAGCATGTGGATAGCAGCCCCGATCCCCGTGCTGATCCATGGGATTTAACGCCAGGTTCCGGCAGCCCTCCCATTCTTCCGGACGGGCCCTGCGGATGTAGAGATAATGAAGCTCCCCGTCAAATGCCTTGGGATTGTAAGAGGTTTTCTTCTCCTCAAAGGGGATCTCGAATTCCAACTCCTTGGCGGTCAGATAGACAAGGGATTCCCCCATCACATCGTCCACCTGAACCACATAAAAGCATTCTGTTTCCTCCACCTGGAAACGAATCCGGTCCCCCGGTTCGTACATCCCCTTCCAGACCAAAACTGCCCGATTCTCCCCCTGGGCCGCGGCTTTGGAAACTCCCTCATTTCCTACGATCTCTGTAACCATTTTTTCTCCTCTCATTTAAGCCAGAAACGGCATAATATATGTAGTCCACAGGTAGGACACCGGCATGGTCAAAATCATAGCCGGAATCATGTCCGCTGTGGGAAACATCTTTAATTTGATCATGCGGAACCCCGTGGCCACCATCAAAAGGCCGCCGCAGGCCTTAAAATCATTGACCATAGCCGGGGTCGTCAGCGGATAAATCAGAACCGCCCCCAAAAACAGGAGCAGAAAAATCAGGAACTGCGGCACAGCCACCAGCGCCACTACCATTCCCAGATGGCAGGCAAACACAGCCGCAGTAAAAAGATCCAGTACGGACTTGGAAATCAAGATGGTGTGGTCACCGCTCATTCCCGAGACAATGGATCCATAGATCCCGGTCCCGCTGGCACAGAACAGGACGATGATCGTCACCAGCATGCTGATGGATTCCTCCTGGGATAAGCCTGAGTTTTCATTCTTTACTATCTTGGAAATCGCCCGCTGCATGCAGATGCCGCCCCGGTTGATCGCCTCCCCCAGATGGATGGACACCCCCACGGCCGTCCCCACAATGACGGCAAATATAACCGCAGGCATATTTTCCATCAAAATAATAGAACTGATTCCCATCCCCATGGAGCACAGGCCAAAAAC
>CALWBS010000241.1 GCA_944376135.1 uncultured Enterocloster sp. | reverse complement strand
GAACATAATTTTGGAGGTTGATTGACATGGCAAAGCAGATTAAATATGGCGTAGACGCCCGCAAGGCTCTGGAGGCAGGCGTAAATCAGTTGTCCGATACCGTACGGGTTACCTTAGGACCCAAGGGACGCAACGTAGTTCTGGATAAGTCCTTTGGCTCACCCCTTATCACCAATGACGGCGTGACCATCGCAAAGGAAATTGAGCTTCAGGATCCCTTTGAGAACATGGGCGCACAGCTGATCAAGGAAGTTGCTTCCAAGACCAACGATGTAGCAGGTGATGGAACCACCACCGCAACCGTTCTGGCACAAGCTATGGTAAATGAGGGCATGAAGAATCTGGCTGCAGGCGCAAACCCCATTATCCTGCGCAAGGGGATGAAGAAGGCTACGGATGCGGCTGTTGAGGCGATTAAGGCCATGAGCAAGCCTGTGGGCGGCAAGGCACAGATCGCAAGAGTAGCTGCTATCTCTGCTTCTGACGATGAGGTGGGGACCATGGTAGCAGACGCGATGGAGAAAGTTTCCAAGGACGGTGTTATCACCATCGAGGAATCCAAGACCATGAAGACCGAGCTTGACCTGGTAGAGGGCATGCAGTTTGACAGAGGCTACCTGTCTGCCTATATGTGCACGGATATGGATAAGATGGAAGCCAACCTGGATGATCCCTATATCCTGATTACCGATAAGAAGATTTCCAACATTCAGGATCTCCTTCCCCTGCTGGAGCAGATCGTGAAGATGGGTGCAAGACTGCTGATCATCGCCGAGGATGTTGAGGGCGAGGCTCTGACCACCTTGATTGTAAATAAGCTGCGCGGCACCTTCAATGTAGTTGCTGTGAAGGCTCCGGGCTACGGCGACAGAAGAAAAGAGATGCTGCAGGATATCGCTATCCTGACCGGCGGTACCGTAATCTCCGAGGAGGTAGGCCTGGATCTGAAGGATGCCACCATGGATCAGCTGGGCCGTGCGAAGTCTGTTAAAGTTCAGAAGGAGAACACCATCATTGTGGACGGCCTTGGCGACAAGAACGCCATCGCTGCAAGAGTTACCCATATCCGCAAGCAGATTGAGGAGACCACTTCTGATTTTGATAAGGAGAAGCTGCAGGAGCGTCTGGCGAAGCTGGCCGGCGGCGTAGCAGTCATCCGCGTGGGTGCTGCTACCGAGACCGAGATGAAGGAGGCGAAGCTGCGCATGGAGGATGCCCTGAACGCTACGAGAGCAGCTGTTGAGGAGGGCATCATTGCAGGCGGCGGTTCCGCATATGTACACGCAACCGCAGACGTGCAGAAGGTTGTTGATTCTCTTGAGGGCGATGAGAAGACGGGCGCCAAGATTATCCTGAAGGCCCTGGAAGCTCCGCTGTTCCACATCGTTGCCAACGCAGGCCTTGAGGGCTCTGTGATTGTGAACAAAGTAAAAGAGTCCCCGGTTGGCCAGGGCTTTGACGCATACAAGGAAGAGTATGTGGACATGATCGAGGCAGGCATCCTGGATCCCGTAAAGGTTACCAGAAGCGCTCTGCAGAATGCCACCAGCGTTGCATCCACTCTGCTGACCACAGAGTCCGTGGTGGCTACTATCAAGGAGCCGGCTCCGGCAGCACCTGCAGCACCGGATATGGGCGGGATGTACTAATTAAATAAATAAAGAAGATACGGCAGAGCCTATCCCCTGGAATGAAAGGGGATGGGCTCTATTTTTAATATATTTCCAATCATACCTCGCCCCCAGCGGCAGGCCGGCTGCCAGAAACAGCAAATGCAAGTGCCTCCTACGAAAACATCTGTACACCGGCGGCCAGCAGAAAGCAAATCCCCATCCCCCAGGCCGTGGGCAGGAGAAAGGCGAGAGCAGTCCATTTCCACGAGCCGGATTCCTTTTTAATAGTGAGCAGGGTGGTGGAGCAGGGCCAGTGCATCAGGGAAAAGATTATGGTGCAGAGGGCGGTGAGCCAGGTCCAGCCATTGGCTGTCAGGAGCGCTGCTAGCTGGGCGAGGCCCTCTGCTTCCACGATGGTTCCCTGGGAGAGGTATGCCATGAGAATGAGCGGAATCACAATTTCATTGGCTGGGAGGCCCAGGAGGAAAGCGGTGAGAATTACCCCGTCCATTCCCAGGGCCTGGCCCAGCGGGTCTAAAAATGCAGAGCAGTGTGCAAGAAGGCTCAACCCATGCAAATGGATATTGGCCATCAGCCAGATGATAAGCCCAGCGGGAGCCGCGATGGACACCGCGCGGCCCAGGACAAAAAGCGTCCGGTCCAGGATGGAGCGCACGAGAATCCGCCCCGCCTGGGGGCGCCGGTAAGGGGGAAGCTCCAGGGTAAAGGAAGAGGGAATCCCCTTTAACACAGTTCGGGAGAGGAGCCAGGAGGAGGCAAAGGCGGCGCCAATCCCCAAAAGGACAAAAAAGGTCAAAAACAGGGAGGAACCCAGGGAGGAGATGAAGCCTCCGGCAGTTCCGGCAAAAAATACGGTGATGAGAGCTGTGAGCGTGGGAAAACGGCCGTTGCAGGGAACAAAGTTGTTGGTGAGCATAGCGATGAGCCGTTCCCTGGGCGAATCAATAATCCGGCAGCCTACAACGCCGGCGGCATTGCAGCCAAATCCCATGGCCATGGTCAGCGCTTGTTTGCCGCAGGCTCTGCAGCGCATAAAGGGTTTATCCAGATTGTAGGCGATTCTGGGAAGAAATCCCGAGTCTTCCAGGAGTGTAAACAGCGGGAAAAAAATCGCCATGGGCGGAAGCATGACCGATACCACCCAGGCCAATGTCCGGTACATTCCGTCCACAATGGGCCCTTGAATCCACCAGGGGGCCCCTGCCGCCTCAAAGGCATGGATGAGCAGCTCCTGAATTCCAAAGAGGAGGCGAGATAAAAGGGCGGACGGATAATTAGCCCCTGTCAGCGTGAGCCAAAAAATCAGGGCCAGGAGGCCGGCCATTACCGGATATCCGGTGAGGCGGCTGGTGAAGATTTTGTCCAGCCTGCGGTCCCTCCGGGTATAGTCCGGCCGGCCAAAGGTCACGGTTTCTTGAGCAATTGCCTCTGCTGTCTTTACCAGGCCTGTCACCAGGCGGCTGGTGAAATCTTCCCGGTCAATTCCCAAATCGAGGAGCATATCCCGGGCCTTTGCGACTCCGTTCGTGAGCAGGGAATCGCCGAGCAGCAGGTTGTCACGGGCTGCCGGGATGCCGGCGGCCTCCACATCCTCCATCCGGGCTGTAAGCTCTGCGAGAAATGAGGGGTTCCCCTCCAGGAGGCGGAGGGCCAGCCAGCGGGGACGGAGGGAGCCGGCGGATTCTGTCTGCCTGACCCGGGTGTCGGCCAGGGGGAGTACCATGGATATTGCTTCCTCCACGGCGGGGCAGTAGGAGGGCTGCAGAGGGGCGGATGGGGGATTTTCCATAAGCTGGTCCAGAGCTTTAAGAAAATGGCCCCGAGAGCGCCTGTCCTGCGCAATCATCCCCAGGACGGGGACGCCCAAGAGGCGCGAGAGCTTTTCCAGGTCGATGGAAATCCCCTTCCGCTCTGCCTCATCTAAAAGGTTTACACAGACCAGAACATTTCCTGTAATTTCCAAAATCTGGAGAACAAGGTTCAGATTGCGCTCCAGACAGGTGGCATCGCAGATCACAGCTACCGCGTCTGCGCCTCCGAAGCAGAGAAAATTTCGGGCCGCTTCCTCCTCGGCGGAGTGGGCCATCAGAGAGTAGGTGCCGGGAATATCTACCAATACATAACCGCGGGACGGGCTTTTGCACCGGCCCTGGGCATTTGTCACGGTTTTTCCCGGCCAGTTTCCGGTGTGCTGATGGCAGCCCGTCAGACTATTAAACAGCGTGCTCTTTCCCACATTCGGATTTCCTGCGATGGCGATCACTCTGTCAGAGGGATGTTTCCGGCAGATGACAAGCTCTGTGCCCAAGGCACACATTCCGGCGGACATATTTGTCAGTCCCATAGGTCAGACCTCCTTTTCTACCAGTATATCCCGGCAGTCGCGGGAACGGATGGCGATGACGGCGCCGCGGATTAAATAGGCGCGGGGATCCCCCAGAGGGCTTTTTCCCAGACATTCGACCAGGGTCCCTTCCACCAGGCCGATGTCCAGAAGGCGTCTGCGCATGCTTCCTTTGGCAGTCAGCTTTACGACCCGGGCCTTTCGGCCGGGCTCTATGTCCCAGAGACAGAGAGGCTCTCTCATTGATCTGCACCTCACATTTTCTAAATTTTTTTATATATGTCTAAGATATAATATTGCGCTGTCTGGCTTTTTGTTCCGGTTGGAGGGGTTGAGAGAGCTGCAAATGTTCTGCTGGAAATATACAGAAAAGTATAGTATAATTGTAACAGCTCAGCTGCGGTCACAGCAGCCGGAAGAGAAAGGCGGTAGAGTTGCATTATGATGGAAGATAATTATGTGGAGTGGCTTGTAAAACGAAAGGATCCGGCCTATGCGCTTCCGCTCAAGGCGCTGATGATTGTCATATGTATATTTTCCGTGCTTATGGCACTTCAGACAGTTTTGGGCGTGATCTTGATGACGGCAGTGTTCATCGGCACGTATTTTGTTTTTATCAATCTGAGCATTGAATATGAGTACCTGTACGCGGACGGCGGCCTGCGCATTGACCGGATTATGGGGAAGGCACGGCGCAAGAAGATTTTTGACAGCGAAAAGGAGGATGTGCAGTTTGTAGCACCGGCGGATTCTTATATGCTGAAGGATTATGAAACCTCCAACAGTAAGGTGATGGACTGCACTTCTGGCAGAAAAGACGGCAAGGTTTATGCTATGATTTATCAGAAGGGCGGAGATAACAAGAAAGTTCTTTTTGAGCCCAATGAAAAGATGATAAATGCTATGCGCCGCGCGTATCTGCGAAAGATGGTTGTGTAACTTGAGAAAGCGCTCTTTTCGGCCCGAAATTGGCAGGGCTGGAAAGAGTGTTTTGCGCTTCGGGGTTATTTTGCATTAGAATGGCTGATTGGTGGTTATTAGCAAAATCAATGAATATTTTACTGGAATAGGATTTGACAAGGGGTGCAAAATTTGCTAGTATTATTAACTAATAAACAAAAGGAATGAATGTCATATACAGAGAAAGTGAGGATAATTTATGGGAAAAATTATCGGTGAAGGCATCACATTTGATGACGTGCTTTTGGTGCCGGCCTACTCAGAAGTGATCCCCAATCAGGTGGATCTGACAACAAATCTGACCAAAAAGATCAAGCTCAATATTCCGCTGATGAGCGCGGGGATGGATACGGTGACTGAGCACCGCATGGCGATCGCCATGGCGCGTCAGGGCGGTATCGGCGTGATTCACAAGAATATGTCCATTGAGGCGCAGGCAGAAGAGGTAGACCGGGTAAAGCGTTCGGAGAACGGCGTCATCACGGATCCTTTCTTTCTCTCTCCGGAACACACGCTGAAGGATGCCAATGACCTTATGGCGAAGTTCCGCATTTCCGGTGTTCCCATCACAGAGGGCAAGAAGCTGGTGGGAATTATCACCAACCGGGACCTGAAGTTCGAGGAGGATTTTGACCGTCCCATTAAAGAGTGCATGACCTCTGAGAACCTGGTGACAGCAAAGGAAGGGGTTACCCTCAAGGAGGCAAAGGCCATTCTGGCGAAAGCCCGTGTGGAAAAGCTCCCTATCGTAGATGATGACTTTAATCTGAAGGGGCTTATCACGATTAAGGATATTGAGAAGCAGATCAAGTACCCGCTGTCTGCGAAGGACGAGCAGGGACGGCTGCTGTGCGGCGCAGCTATCGGCATCACGGCCAATGTGCTGGAGCGCGTGGAGGCCCTTGTGAAGGCAAAGGTGGACATCGTGGTGCTGGATTCTGCGCACGGCCACTCTGCCAATGTAATCCGCTGCGTGAAGATGATCAAGGATGCATATCCGGATCTTGCCGTGGTTGCGGGAAACGTAGCTACCGCAGAGGCCACCAAGGCCCTGATTGAGGCGGGAGCGGATACTGTGAAAGTCGGCATCGGACCCGGTTCTATTTGTACCACCCGCGTGGTGGCCGGTATCGGTGTTCCGCAGATTTCTGCTGTTATGGACTGCTATAGCGTAGCGAAGGAGTACGGTATTCCGATCATTGCAGACGGCGGCATCAAGTATTCAGGTGATGTGACCAAGGCGATTGCGGCGGGCGGAAGCGTCTGCATGATGGGAAGCATCTTTGCGGGCTGCGACGAGAGCCCGGGGACTTTCGAACTGTATCAGGGCCGCAAGTATAAAGTATACCGGGGCATGGGTTCTCTGGCAGCCATGGAGAACGGCAGCAAGGACCGTTACTTCCAGACAGATGCCAAGAAGCTTGTTCCCGAGGGTGTGGAGGGCCGTGTGGCTTACAAGGGCCTGGTGGAGGATACCGTGTTCCAGCTGCTGGGCGGACTGCGGGCCGGCATGGGCTACTGCGGAGCCAAGGACATCAAGACCCTTCAGGAGACGGCGCGGTTTATGAAGATTTCCGCGGCTGCTCTCAGGGAAAGCCATCCCCATGATATTCATATTACAAAGGAAGCGCCCAATTATTCCATCGACGAATAAAGGGCTGTGGCAGGGCGCCGCAGGGCTTGCAGATGAGCCTGCGGCGCCCTGTTTGTTTTTGCGAAAGGAGCGGATGAATCGATGGAACGACTGCCTTTGACAACCCTCTGTTATATTGAGCGGGAGGGAAAATATCTGATGCTGCATCGGGTGAGCAAGAAAAAGGATGTAAATAAGGATAAATGGATTGGCGTGGGTGGACATTTTGAGGAGGGAGAGAGCCCGGAGGAGTGCCTTCTGCGTGAGGTTCGTGAGGAGACGGGGCTTACGCTCACCTCTTGGAGGTTCCGCGGATTGGTGACCTTTGCCTCCCAGGGCTGGGGTACGGAATATATGAGCCTGTACACGGCGGACGGATACGAAGGGGAGCTTACCTCGTGCGGAGAGGGAACTCTGGAATGGGTCTCTAAGGAGAAGGTGCTGGATCTGAATCTGTGGGAGGGGGATAAGATATTTTTCCGCCTCTTAGAGGAGGATGCGCCATTTTTCTCTCTGAAATTGTCCTATGAGGGGGACCGGCTGCGGGAGGCTGTACTGGACGGGAGACCCATGGAGCTTTTTGATGTGCGGGACGAGCAGGGAAATCCGACGGGGCTGGTGAGAGAGCGGACGCTGGTACACCGGGACGGGGACCTTCACGGCACTGCCCATATCTGGGTGGCGCGTCCCAACGAAAAGAGCGGATATGATCTTCTGCTCCAGAAGCGAAGTGAAGGAAAGGACTCATACCCGGGCTGCTACGACATCTCCTCCGCCGGTCATCTGCATGCGGGGGAGGGATATGAGGAGACGGCTCTGCGGGAGCTCTATGAGGAGCTGGGAATCCGGGCAGAGGCAGGTGAGTTAAGCTTTGCAGGATGGCACAGAGGATATATGGAAGATGTGTTTTATGGGCAGACGTTTAAGGACTATGAGATCAGCAAAGTCTATGTGTACGAAAAACCTGTGGATATTGAGACACTGCGGCTTCAAAAAGAGGAGGTGGAGTCCGTCATGTGGATCGATATGGAGGAATGTCTGCGGGCAATGGAGGAGGGGATCCTGCCTAACTGTCTGTACCGGGATGAAGTGGAGCTAGTCCGGGGATTTCTGACTGCACGCAGATAAACTGCCTGTATCGGACCGATATTGGGCACGGGCCGGAGTATGCCGGTGTTCGGCTGCGAATCGTAAGATTATTGTCAGATTTTCAGTCTCTGTATTGGCGAAGAATGTGATATACTTATTACATTGCGGGCCAGTACACGAGTGCCGGCACATGCGTCTTTGGAGTATCTGCGGACAGTCAGAGAAAACCGGATAAATTGACAGAAACGGGGAGGACAGATTGTATCATGAAGAGATGGAAACCATTTATTTGCATCGTCACTGCGGCGGCGCTCAGTATTTCGACAGCAGCCTTTGGAAGCCAGGTCACCATAACTCCATTGGATGAGACCCACGCGTCCTCCCAGGGGGAGAGCAGCGGAGCGCTTGTCACCTCCCAAGGACCGGCTTCGGACCAGGGAGGGGTGTCCCAGGAGGGGCCATCCGGAGACAGCGGAACCCCGACGGTGATTTACGGAGGCGGGGACTCCGCCGCTGCGGAGACGGCTGCCGCAGGGAGCGGGCCGTCCGCGGATAGTGCCCAGAGCGGCGATGCCGCTGCGGCCAGCGGCCTTTCTTCCGCCGCATCCCAGATCGCCCAGCCCACCGTGGCCTCTGAGGGGGCGGTGCTTTTAAATGCGGCGGACGGAACGGTGCTTTTCTCAAAGAATGGGGATACCCAGTTTTATCCGGCCAGTATCACAAAGCTGATGACAGCACTCCTGGTGGCGGAAAACTGCAGTCTGGATGATACGGTTGTCTTTTCTGCTACGGCCACAACCAACTTGGAATCCGGAGCGGTAGCTATTAACATGGCAGAGGGCGATACCATGACAGTGCGTCAGTGCCTCTATGCCCTGCTGCTCAAATCCGCCAATGAGGTGGGCAATGCCCTGGCGGAGCATGTGGCCGGGAGCAATGCGGCGTTTGCGGATATGATGAACACAAAGGCTGCGGCCCTTGGATGTACGAACACGCACTTTACGAATCCCCATGGACTCAATGATCCCAATCACGTGACCACGCCCCATGACATGGCGCTGATTGCACGAGCAGCTTTTCAGAACGAGACGGTGCGGACCGTGGCTTCCACGCTCTCGTACACCTTGCCTGCGACCAAGAATAATCCCTCCGGGCTGACGGTAACGATGGGCCATAAGATGTTAAATCCAAATGATTCCCGCTATTATCCCGGCATCATCGGCGGAAAAACGGGCTATACGTCCAAGGCGGGAAACACCCTGGTGACTGCGGCGGAGCGGGACGGTGTGCGGCTGATTGCAGTGGTGATGAAGAGCCAGTCCACCCATTATACGGATACCAAGGCGCTTTTGGACTACGGATATGAGCTGGCGGCCGCCGGAGCGCTGTCCGGGGACAGCCAGCCGCAGGCGGGGACGTCCGGCAGCAGCCAGGCTCAGACAGGCGTTTCAGGAGGCCCCGGAGTGGTCACGGCGCGGGGCTGGGTGCAGGATTCCAATGGCTGGTACTACATAAAGGACAACGGAACCCGGGCAGCCGGAGAGTGGGTGACGGTAGACGGCAGTTCCTACTGGATTGATGACAACGGATATATGGCCAAGGGATGGAGGCAGGTGGATGGAAAATGGTATTTCCTGCGCTCCAACGGTTCCATGGCTGTGAATTACTGGGAAAAGGATGAGACCAGCGGCAAATGCTACTACCTGGGTTCGGACGGCGTGATGCTGACGGATACTATGACCCCGGATGGATATTATGTGGGATTAGATGGGGCCTGGGTGGAATGATTCGGCAAATACTGCACCGCAATCCGGTTTTCCGGCTTCACATCCACTGCATATAGAACCGCTAAGAAAAACCACTCCAGGGGCTTCATGAGAAGATAAATGGCGTCCGCCGCATAGGGCGAATGGATATGCCGGGCAAGAGGAAAGCCGTACCGGTCATAAAAGGCGCGGATGGGGCGGTGGAGCCAGGGAAGCCGCTCTTCCAAAACCTGCTCAAAGGCATTGGCAATGCAGAGCTGGCGGTTTACGATGACGGGATGTCCGCGGCGCTCCCCCATGCGCAGGGGCTTTACGAGCCAGCGGTGGCCGCCGGCCGCTACGGTGCAGAGGTAGTGCTCGTCGTAGAAGACATTCTGGGGAGAGACCTGCTGGGAAAGGTTCCAGTCGCTGGTCTCAGTCCAGGCCTTAACCAGGCTGTCCGGCTGCTGTCCGAAAAGCACCAGTATAGCGATTACAATTCCCAAAAGCGGCCAGGCCAGGAGAAAGGCGGCGAAGGGCCAGGGGGAGGAGCGGGAAAGCCATACGTTTATGCGGCTTAGAAATGGACTCGAAAATATTTTTGTGTTTTGGGGCGATTCTTCGCCCCATTCGTTTATTTTCTGGCGGATTACCTTGATGCTGATGAGAATGCAGTTTACCGGAAAGAGACAGAGCCAGACGCGCCAGTCCGGGGCGAAAACCTGGAAGATCCAGAGGACGCACTGCATAATCCCCAAATACATGGCGGATATGGAGAGCACTATGAGGAGAGGAGGCGTTTTTTTCAGAGGAATTGTGGATAACGCCAGATAGCCCGCTGCGCCCAGGAAGGAGAGGGCCGCCACCGTGGGGACGCCCGCAGTCCAGACAGGCGAGTGGACCTGGGCATTATAAAGGGTCTCGGTCCAATCCTCGAACACAATATTTGTGAGAGGGAGGTACAGCAAGGTGTACAGGGTGCCCAGGCAAATGGTGATATATTCGAATTTTCTGCCCATGGAGCGGAGACGGGAATCATTTTTGCCTATAAATAGATACGCGAGATTGATGAGGGTCAGGAGAATGGGATAGATAAAAAAGATACCGGCGGGCAGGGCCATGAAAAAAGCGGACCAGCCGAGGAAAATTGCCCTGGGAACGGAGAAGAGCAGGCCCAGCACAAGGGCGTACAAGACGGAGTGCCGGATACTGCGGCCGAACCAGGATTTTTTGAGTAGTTCTTTCATAATTGCAGGGGATTCCTTTCGTTTTCTGCGATCATCTTACATCTGTATAAATGGAAAGTCAAGAAAGGCCAAGGTTTACATTTCGATAACATTTTCCCAGGAAAAATATGATACACTGGAAGCAGTTCAGAACCGTGCAGGGGAGGAAATGAATGTGAAAAACAGGATACTGGTGATTGAGGATGAGGCCTCGATTTCCGAACTGATCTGCATGAACCTGGGGATTGGGGGATATGAGGCCAGGCCCCTGTATACGGGGCGGGAGGTCCTGGAGCTTCTGGAGGCAGAGGGTGGAAAGGCGGGGGACCTGGCGCTGGTGGATGTGATGCTGCCGGACCGGGACGGGTTTGGCTTGATGGGGGCGCTATCCGCCTGCGGGATTCCTGTGATTTATCTGACGGCCAGGGGAGATTTGGCTTCCAAGGTGCGGGGGTTAAAGCTGGGGGCTGAGGATTATATTGTAAAGCCGTTTGAGATGCTGGAACTCATGGTGCGGATGGAAAAGGTATTGGAGCGGACAGGAAAGGCGAGAAAGGTTTTAAGCTTCCGAAATATGACGGTAGATTTAACCCGGCACAGCGTCCGGGAGAATGGCCGGGAAGTGGCGCTGAAACCCATGGAATTTGCCCTCCTGACGGTCTTTTTGAAGAATCGGAACCGGATTTTGAGCAGGGATCGGCTGCTGGACATGGTGTGGGGGACGGATTTTCAGGGGGAGACCCGGACGGTGGATGTCCATGTGGCAAATCTGCGGAAAAAGCTTGCGGCCTGCGGGGCAATCCGCACCATACCCAAGGCGGGCTATCTTTTTGAGGATGATGACGTATGCGGCTGAGATGGAAAATAACACTGCTGGTTTTTTTGATAACCCTGGGAGCTGCCGGGGCCGGGGCCGGGCTCTGCGCTCGGCAGATGCAGCGGATGGCGCTGCGCTCCATGGCGGAGAATGAGGGGGAAAAGCTTGCGGCCATTGGAAATGCGTTCCGCCAAGTGGGGACGCAGGAGGATTTTGAACAGATGGGGGAGCTGGCCCGGGATGCCTACCTGCGGTATCAGTTTGAGCGGTGTTACCCGGAGGGGTATGGGCTGATCAAAGACGGCGCGTGCATTGCGAACCGGACAGCGTATGAGATTTTAAATCCCCAGGCCCTGACAGGGGCGTATATGGTACAGGAGCTGAATGGGAGACAAGTATTTCTCTTTAAGCAGTCCCTTGCGTATCCGGAGGGGTTCGAGGTTCTTTCCGCAAGGGATATTTCTCCTCTGTGGGACAGCCTGGCGGCTGGTCTCTACCCAATCAACATCTTTGAAGTGAACGGGCTGGAGCGCATATTCCAGCTTGGTAGTCAGATTCAAATCGTCGATCAGCCGTTTCATCTTTTCACTT
>CALWBS010000240.1 GCA_944376135.1 uncultured Enterocloster sp. | reverse complement strand
ATCAAACGACCATCAGCAAGATGAAAGATGGGGTGATTATCTTAAATAATTCTCGGGGAGAACTGATCTGTGAGACTGATTTGGCGGAAGCATTAAAGAAAGGCAAGGTATATGCCGCAGGGGTTGACGTAGTGTCGGCAGAGCCAATCCAGGCGGATAATCCCCTTCTGACTGCGCCTAACTGCATTATCACTCCCCACATTTCCTGGGCTTCCCGGGAAAGCAGGCAGAGGCTGATGGATACTGCGGTGGAAAATTTGCGAAGCTTTTGTTCAGGCCATCCTCAAAATGTGGTAAACTTTTGAGCGGGGCTAGAGCTAATATCTTATAGTAGTAAGAGGAGGTAAAAGGATGAAGGTAAGACGTATAGTAAGCGTATTGGCGGCTGCAGGGATCATTGCGGCGGGAATCGCGGGATGTAGCCAGAGCAGCGGTACATCTGGAAGTGCGGCAGCAGGGGACACCACTGGGGCAGGGCAGGCCTCCGGGGATGAAAACACAGGCGGAGGAACGGATTATCCTACTCAGGCGATTACGCTGATTATTCCCTATTCCGCAGGAGGAAGTACAGATATCGGCGCCAGGCTCTTAGCTGCGGAGGCGGAGAAGATTTTAGGGCAGCCCATTGTTTCCACGAACCAGGAAGGCGCCGGCGGGTGGATCGGATGGTCATCGGCTTTAAGCGCAGAGGCGGACGGCTATACGCTGGTTCACACCAATTCTCCGAACCTGATTACCGGGTACCTGGATCCTCAGCAGAACCGTACGCAGACAGTTGAAGATTTTGACCCCATTATTCTCTACGCCATGGATTCTAATGCGGTGGCCATCCGGGCGGATGAGACCCGATTCACTACATTTGAAGAGTTGGTAGCTTACGCAAAAGAGAATGAGGTGTTTGCTACATCCAGCGGCCCTGCGGGAGATGACGACATTGCAATTAAAAAATTAAATCAGGCTTTGGGAACCAAGCTTACCGCAGTTCCCACACAAAGCTCCTCAGAGGCTCTTACCTCTGTCCTGGGCGGCCACATTGATGTATATGTGGGCAACATAGGCGATACGAAGGTTCCCACAGAAAATGGGGATCTGAAACCCCTGGCAGTTCTGGCGGAGGAGCGCACGTCTATTATGCCCGACCTTCCTACGGTAGAAGAACTGACAGGAAGCCCGGTGACCGCCTCCTCCTCCCGGGGTATTGCGGTGAAGGCCGGAACCGATCCGGAAATTGTGGCAAAGCTGGAAGACGCTTTCGCCCAGGCGGCCCAGACGGATTCCTTTAAGCAGTCTATGCTGGATCAGGGCATAGAGGCCATTGCCATTGTGGGCGATGACTATATGGAGCTGTTAAAGCAGGAAGAGGCGGAACTCAAGGAGCTGGCGCCTCTGCTGGGATGGTAGAAAGACAGGTGAGTTTATGGAGTCAAAAAAGTTTAAAATTGGGGATTTGAAGGTGGCGACCGTCGTCTCCTTGGCTTTGGCAATATTTGCCGGAGTATTTTTGGCGGCATCTATGAGATACCAGTATTGGGCCGGATATGGACCGGGGGCGGGCTTCGTCCCCCGGTGGAGCAGCGGGATCATGCTGGTGCTCTCTCTCATAGCCCTGATTCAGTCCTTTAAGCAGCCGGGTATGAAGATCTCTGAGGTCTTTCCGTCAAAAATTGCTACAAAGAATCTGCTGGTTACATGGGGAGCGCTGATATTTTTTGTATTGTTCTGTAAAACCCTGGGCTTTGTAATTGCCACAACATTAATGCTGACAGCCTTGTTTTCCAGAGGCATGGGCATAAAGAAATCTCTTGTGTGCAGTCTGGTGGTTGCAGTGATCTGCTTCTTCCTGTTTAAGATGGTACTGATGGTACAGGTGCCGGTGAATCAGTTTGGATGGTAGAAAGGGGGAAGATAAATGGGAAGCGTAAGTTATTTGCTTCAAGGACTTGCGGAAGCCGCAACAGGTATGAATCTTTTGTGCTGCCTGGGAGGCGTTGTGGCGGGCATGCTGGTAGGCGTTCTGCCTGGCTTGGGGCCCACAGCAGGGACCGCTCTGCTTCTCCCTCTGACTTTTGGGATGGAGCCAGTTCAGTCCATCGTGCTTCTGTCTGGTATCTATTACGGGGCTATGTATGGCGGCACAATCACATCTGTATTGATTAACACTCCGGGTGAGGCCGCATCCGTAATCACTTGTATGGATGGCTATCCTATGGCCAAGCAGGGGCGTGCCGGCCAGGCCCTGGGTGTGGCGGCCATCGGATCGTTTATCGGGGGAATTATCTCCCTGATCGGACTTTTGATTTTGGGCCCGTCTCTGGCAAGCCAGGCGTTGAAATTTGGCCCGCCGGAGTTCTTCTGCCTGATGCTGATGGGGCTCACCCTCGTCATCGGCCTTCTGGGGAAATCTCTGGTAAAGGGACTGATTGTGGCATTTTTCGGACTGACGCTGTCACTGATTGGAATTGACCCCTCTGTTGGAACGGTTCGCTTTGCCATGGGCAATGATTATCTGATGAACGGCATTGATTTTGTGTCCATCGCCATGGGTATGTTCGGCTTGGTCGAGATTTTCTCTAATTTGGAAGGAGATTTGAAGGAAAAGAAGGTACTGCCTAAGATAAAAGGCCTTATCCCTCCAAAAGAGGAGTGGGGGACATCTATGGCCGCGATCATGCGGGGAAGTTTCCTGGGATTCTTTATCGGCCTGATACCGGGAACCAACTCCATTATTCCGGCGGTTATGAGCTATTCCATTGAGAAGAAGCTGTCTAAGCACCCGGAGCGTTTTGGACATGGCGCCATTGAGGGTGTTGCGGGCCCGGAGACGGCGAATAACAGCTACTGCGGAGGCGCGATGATCCCTCTATTTACTTTGGGAATTCCCACATCTTCCGTTATGGCGGTTTTGGTCGGCGCTTTTGTTATGCACGGCTTAACGCCTGGGCCCCGGCTTTTCAGTGAGCAGCCCCTTCTTGTGTGGACTGTAATTGGCAGTATGTTTATCGGAAATGCGATTCTGCTGTTCCTCAATCTGCCTCTGGCAAATGTTTGGGCGAAGGTTACTCTGGTTCCCAACCGGGTGCTGTTCCCTATCATTACCATTGTGGCGCTGTTGGGTGTGTACGGCCTGAATAACGCCATGTTTGATGTGCAGTGTATGATTATTTTTGGGCTTGTGGGCTATATCATGAAGAAGGCGGATTTCCCTCTTGCCCCCCTCCTTTTGACATTTATCCTGGGAGATCAGATGGAGTATACCCTGGTTCAATCCATGACCATATTCCGGGGAGACGCTACCCAGTTCCTGCGCCGTCCTATCTGCGCGGTGCTGCTGGCTGTTATCGTTATTGTACTCATCGTCAGCGTTCTGAGCGCCAGCAAGCGCAAAGAGGTTCTGGGAACTGAGGAATCTGAAATTTAAATAAATATTGTTTTTACACTATATTTGGCTGCTCATCCCGTCCGTCGCCTTTTCTTTCAGAGAGGACGGACGGGATTTTTGTAACTGCTCGGCTGAGCAGTTATAATTTTGCCTAAAAGAAACTGTTAGGAAGAAAGGATAGAGGTGATAGCGTATGATAATTGCTCTGGCTGTGTTTTTGCTTACCTACACATTGATGCTGGCGTTCCAAAAATACCGTCCCTGGATCGCCCTGACATCTGCCTGTATTTTTATCGTAATGGGCTATGCGGGGATGTATGAGATGGATTTAATTTCTGCACTTCAGGCAGTGGACTACAATGTGCTTTTGATGATCGGAGGCACTATGGGACTTGTGACCTTATTTATTGAAAGCCGTATGCCGGCCAGGCTGGCAGAAATTCTTATCTCAAAGGTACCGGATATTAAGTGGGCAGTGACTGTGCTGGCCCTGTTTGCGGGAGTCATCAGCGCCTTTGTGGACAATGTGGCTACCGTGCTGATGGTAGCGCCTATCGGCTTGGCAATATCGAGAAAGCTGAAGATCTCCCCGGTACCTGTGCTGATATCCATCGCCGTATCTTCCAATCTGCAGGGAGCGGCGACCATGGTAGGAGATACAACCAGCATGCTGCTGGGCGGTTTTGCGGGAATGAATTTTCTGGATTTTTTCTGGATGAATGGAAAGGGCGGGATCTTTTGGGGAGTCGAGTTGGGGGCAGCCGTGTCCTTGCTAGTGCTGCTTTTCCTCTTTCGGAAAGAGACGCAGAAAGTTAATGCCAAAGTAGAGACTGTGGTGGAGGACTATGTTCCCTCCTATCTGATGCTAGGAACAGTAGGGCTTTTGATCTGCGCCTCTTTTCTGCCTGAGCCTGCAGGCAGTGTGCCAGCCTTCTTCTATGGGTTCCGCAGCGGGCTGATCTGTGTGGCCGTGTGCGTGATTGGAGTAATCCGCTCCTGCAGGAAAAAGAACAGCTCCGCGCCTGTGCTCCAGGTGCTTCGGGAGCTGGACAGGGACACTCTGCTTTTACTGTTCGGTCTTTTCATGGTAATTGAAGGGATACGGTCTGCGGGAGTAATTGATGCGGCGGCAAGCCTCTTTTATACTGTTTCTGGGGACAACCCATTTTTCCTTTATACTCTGATCGTTTTTGCCTCCGTGATCCTATCTGCCTTTATTGACAACATTCCCTATGTGGCGACCATGCTTCCCGTGGTTCAGGGGATCGCAGCTCTGATGAATGGTGGTGCGGGGATGGAGCCCTATGTGTTCTATTTTGGACTTTTGACCGGGGCGACCCTAGGAGGAAACTTGACGCCCATCGGCGCGTCGGCGAATATTGCAGCAATCGGCATCCTCAGAAAAAACGGGGAGACTGTGGCAGTGAAGGATTTTCTCAAGATCGGCGTGCCCTTTACTCTGTCCGCAGTGGTGACCGGATATATTTATATCTGGCTTGTGTGGGGAGTTTAAGAAAAGCTCTTGCGCCGGGGAAAGGTTCTGTTTTATAATGAGCGTGGTTTGAGCAGAAACTTTACGGAGAAGAAGGAGAGATGAACAATGAAGATTGCCATGGGAAATGACCATACCGCTATTGAATTAAAGAATATCATAAAAGAGTTTGTGGAGCGCAAGGGATATGAGGTCCTGGATCTGGGAACCAATTCCACGGAGAGCTGCGATTATCCGGTCTATGGGGAAAAGGTAGGCCGGGCTGTGGCCGGTGGAGAGGCGGATCTGGGAATTGTGATCTGCGGAACCGGGGTGGGGATTTCCTTGGCGGCGAACAAGGTGAAGGGGATCCGTGCCTGTGTGTGCAGCGAGCCCTACACGGCCAAACTTTCCAGGCAGCACAATAACACGAATGTGCTGGCCTTTGGCGCCCGCGTGGTGGGCAGCGAACTGGCCAAGATGCTCACTGAGGCCTGGCTGGATGCAAGCTTTGAGGGAGGCCGGCATGAGCGGCGGGTGAATATGCTCATGGAGATAGAGAATCGCTAAAGCGTGTATTAAAATACATGAAGGGCGGTTGCATAAGAGAGGGACAGCAGGGGATTTCTGCTGTCCTTTTTTGGTGGTGCGCCTGGCGGCGCGCATTTTTCAGTCTGTGGTTGCCCGGCGCAAAAGAATCGGGGTGACTACTTTGTGAATGGGTTCTTTTAAGGGGGCAGGCTGGCGCTTTTTTCGCTCCTCCATCAAGGAGGAGAGGAGTTTCATGGCTTCCCCCGCGATGACGGGAATCTGCTGGCCCACTGTGCTGATGGGGATCACCGCCTCCTCGGAGATGGGGGAATTATCAAAGCCCACAATCCGATAGGTGTCCGGAAGCTTTCCATATGTCCGGAACAAAATATTTAATAAAACATTGGCATGGGTATCATTGGACATGAAAATACCTTTTTTTTCTTCAGGATATTTCTGCTCCAGACATTTAAGGATCTCGGATATTTTTTCGCGGTTTTCCCTAAATGTATTTCCAAGATCTGTCAAAATCAGCTCATGGGGAAGATGATATTCCTCGCAGATATCCACAAAGCCCTGAATACGGCCGGAGGCCGGAGTGGTCTTGGGCACCCGGGCATTTACATGGATAAGAATCTGGCAGCCGCTTTTTTGCAGAAGGCTGGCGGCCTGGATCCCCCCGAGATAATTGTCGGTGCTGACGCTGCATATGTACTGGTCTTCCCGCTCAACAGCCACAATGGGCACATTGTACTGGGCCAGGTCCTTTGAGGGGATGGTGGGGCTCAGTGTAATCAGCCCTTCTATGTTGTAAGCCAGAAGTTCCTCAATGTACCGGCGCTCCACATCTGGCTTCTCATTCCCGGCGAAAACCAGAAATTTGTATCCGTAGGTTTCGTATGTGGCAAGAATCTGATTGAGCATTTCTGAATAGTAGTGCATGTACAAATTGGGGATGATTATGCCTACAAATTCTGTTTTTCCGCTTGCCAAAATGCGCCCTACCTTATTTTCCTTATAGTTTAAGGCGGTCAGGGCGTCTGCGATCTTCTGCTGGTTCTCCAAGGTGAGGGAGTCGGGATTGTTGAAGTAGCGGGAAATGGTCGTTTTGGAAAAGTTGGTATATGCGGCAATATCTGCAAAGGTGACTCGCTTTGATTTCATAGGATACCTCCATAGGCCTCATGGGACAAAAGACATTCGTCCCGGCATTATCTGGTGCTATTAGTATAACAGAAAATAAGGGAGAAAATCAATAAATAACCGGTTACGAAACCGGTTTTGTAAGATGTGCACAGAAAAAAGGGAAAAAAGTGGAACATATGACGAAATGAAAAAAAGTAAATCCCCGCCATTGACAGCAGATAGAAAAGGGGCTATGATTAAGACAAAGGTAACCGGTTACTTAACCGGTAACACAAAAGCGGGACAAGGAAATGAAATCCGTTTTGGCTGATCTTAGCCTGCGGAGGTTATTAAAGAGAAGGAGGGGATTGCATGAGAAAGAAATTGGTTTTCCTGGCGGGAGCCGCCTTGGCGGCTATCTGTCTGGGAGGCTGCCAGAAGCGGGACCCGTCTCCCGGCGATATTTCCGGTTACGATGCGGGGGAGGAATATCTGTCCATCTGGGTTCATTCTATCGAAGACACGGAGGAAGGCCAGGCGTACCGTGAATCGGTGGAGACATTCAATGAAGCTTATAACGGCCGCTATTTTGCGGATATTGAATTTGTTCCCAGAAATGACAGCGGCGGGGGATATTCTGATAAGATTAATGCTTCGGTGATGGCGGGAGGGCTGCCCGATGTCCTCACAGTGGATGGCCCTAACGTGGCGGCCTATGCAGCCAACAATATTATTCAGCCTCTGGCAGATCTCACAGAGGAGGAGCGGCAGGAATATCTGCCCTCAATCATCGAGCAGGGCACTTATGACGGAAAACTGTATGCCCTGGGCGTTATGGAATCGAGCGTGGGCCTCTACTACAACAGGGATATTCTGGAGGAGGCTGGGATTTCGGTGCCGGATGCGGATCATCCCTGGACCTGGACGGAATTTTTGGATATCTTGGAGAAGCTTAAACCGCTTATGGAGGAAAAGGATGGCTATCCCTTGGATATGACGTTTCCGGTGGGAGAGACCAGCATTTACTATTATGCGCCGTTTGTATGGTCCGGAGGCGGGGAGCTGGTGAGCAGCAACGGCCTTAGCGTGGACGGATATTTTAATTCGGAAGAAACCGCAGAGGCCATGCGTTTTTTCCGCACAGTGGTGGAAAAGGAATACATGTCAGAGGCCCCTATTGATAAACTGTTTGAAAGCGGGAGAGCGGCCTTTAAGTTTGACGGGGCTTGGGAGGTCAATACGATTTATGGAAGCTATCCGGACATCCGCCTGGGCGTGGCCCCCTATGTAGTCAGCGATGCCTGGAAGGGCCAGACGTACACTCCCACGGGATCCTGGGCTTTTGCCGCTTCCGCAGATACGGAAAATATCGAGGGAGCTACAGAGTTAGTGAAGTGGATGAGCGGCGTGGAGAGCGGAATCCGTATCTGGGAGAAGGCAAAGAATTTTCCATCTACATATCAGGCTTTTGCGAACATTGATGTATTCCAGACAGATGAAAACTACCGTGCGCTTTACAGGCAATTGGAACGCTACGGACATCCCAGGCCGAAGACGCCGGTTTATCCCCAGGTGAGCACATCTTTTCAGGAGGTGCTGGAGAGTGCAGCTCTTGGAGGGAAAGACATAAAAACGGAGTTAAATAAGGCGGTGGAACGGATTAATTCAAAACTGGAGCGTTATGTGAGGGAATAAATATGGAAAAAAGAAATTCAATTATAGGGATGGCGTTTTTCGGCCCGGCCCTGGTGCTTTTGACGGTGTTTTTGTTCCTGCCAATGGCCCTGACCTTTGTCTTCAGCTTTACGGACTACTTTGCCCTGAATCCGGAGCTGACCCATTTTGTAGGGCTGGAAAATTATTTTGATATTTTTAAAGATGAACTCTTTGTGCAGTCTTTTCTGAACACGGTAAAATTTGTGGTTATCATTGTGCCTTTGCAGTGCGGCGGAGCTTTGCTCCTGGCGCTGGCCATTAACCGGGCGTCCCATTGCAAGAAGTATTTTAAGGTTGCCTTTTTTGTGCCGGTGGTTATGTCCCTGGCGGTAGTCTCCACGCTTTGGATGCAGATTTACAGCCCGGAGGGAATTTTGAACACACTGTTGGCTCATTTTGGAATTGACACACAGCCCTTTATTCACAGTGCGGATCAGGCGCTTCCCTCCATTGCCCTTATGAGCGTATGGCAGGGGGTGGGCTACCAGATGATCATTTTCCTGGGAGGTCTGCAGAATATTAGTCCGGCTCTGTATGAGGCGGCGGAAATGGATCATGCCAGCTCCTGGCAGAGATTTAAGGATATCACGCTGCCGGAGTTAAAGCCCTTGTGTGTATTTGTGTTCATCACGGTAACCATCGGCGCTTTCCGCATGCTGGTGCAGCCCATGGTTATGACAGGAGGAGGGCCGGATCATTCGACGTATACCATTGTATACGATATCTATGAGACTGGCACGGTCAACTGGGAGATGGGCTTGGCCTCTACTATGGCAATTGTATTTACAATCTTTGTGGTAATCTTGACAATTATTCAGAGCATCCTGACCAAGGATAGGGAGGAGGGCAATCATGTTCACAAAAAAGCAAAGGCAGATTAACTGGATTTTGGTGGCGGTGCTTTTGGTTCTTTCCATATTTTTTCTCTTCCCTGTGATTTGGATGCTGGCAAATTCCTTTAAGCCTGACGCTGAAATCACGGCGGATATGAACTCCTTTGCAGCCTTTATCCCTCCGGTTCCAAGCGGAAGCTTTTTCGAGAATTACATTTCTATCATTTTTGATACCAGCTTCCTGCGGTATATGGCGAATACCCTGTTTTATGCCGCAGTGCTTATCGTGCTCAGCATTGTGGTGAATGGTCTTGCAGGCTATGCCCTGGCAAAGATCCGCTTCCCTTTCCGCGACAAATGGCTGCTCATCATTATGATGCTTTTAATTGTGCCTACCGAGACGGTTATCACCATCCATTTCCTGATTATTGCGAAAGTGGGGCTGCTCAACACGATTGTCGGATATATCCTTCCGCTGATTGTGAATCCCTTTAATATCTTTCTGTTCCGCCAGGTTTTTGTCAGCCTTCCGGATGATGTCTATGAGGCGGCCCAGTTAGATTTCTGCGGCCCGGTGAAGTACTTTTTTACCATGGTCCTGCCTATGTCCAGGACGGTGGTGGCTACGGTCAGCGTGTTTACTTTTTTGAATGTCTGGAATGATTATCTGTGGCCGTCCCTGGTTTTTACCTCCAGCGATCTGCTGACAGCCCAGATTGGACTTAATTCCATTACCTCAAATGACAATACAACTATGGGAGAAACCCTGGCGGTCATCACTCTGGTGACAATCCCGGTGATTATTATCTACTCCCTGTTTTCCAAACAGATTGTGGAAGGAGTTACCTCCACAGGTTCGAAGGAAGGATGACAATTATGAGTTTTATTGAATTTAGAAATGTGTGCAAGATGTATCCAGGATCCAAGACAAATACAGTGGATAATTTTAATTTAAATATTGAGGAAAAGGAGTTTATCGCTTTTGTGGGTCCTTCCGGCTGCGGAAAATCCACCACTCTGCGGATGGTGGCCGGGTTTGAGGAGATTACCGGAGGGGGGCTCTATATTGACGGACGGAAAATGAATGATGTGGCGCCCAGGGACAGGGGGATCGCCATGGTGTTTCAAAACTACGCGCTGTATCCTCACATGACCGTGGAAAAAAATATCGGTTACGGGCTGAAAAACATGAAGCTTCCGTCAAATCAGATTAAAGAGAAGGTGGATTGGGCGATTCAGATTTTGGGATTGGAAGAGTACCGCTACAGGAAACCCAAAAATCTTTCCGGCGGCCAGCGCCAGAGAGTTGCCCTGGGGCGGGCCATTGTAAAAAACCAAAAAGTATTTCTTATGGATGAGCCCCTGTCCAATCTGGATGCCAAGCTCAGGGTCAGCATGCGTACGGAGATCAGCAAGCTTCACAGGGATCTGGGCGCGACAACCATCTACGTGACCCACGATCAGGTAGAGGCTATGACCATGGCGGATCGGATTGTGATAATGAAAGATGGGGTGATCCAGCAGGTAGGAAAGCCCATGGAGCTCTACGATCATCCCAAGAACCAGTTTGTGGCAGGATTTATCGGCTCACCACAGATGAATTTTTTCCAGGTGACGGTTGAGGGAAAAACTGTGAGGTTCCAGGATGGAAATACCATCACCCTTCCGGATGACAGTGCGAAGCGGCTGAACGGACGCCAGGGCCAGATGGTTCTGGGAATCCGCGGAGAGGATGTAAAACTGAATGGCGGAGATTTGGATACGGATAGGACAGAGACACAGCAGGCAGTGATCACCAATACGGAGGTGATGGGCAATGAAAATAATCTCTATTTTATGTTCGGGGGGAGCCAGGCGGTGGCCCGGGTTTCCAAGTATGAACTGAGCCGTGTTGGAGACAGCATTTCCTTTGTTTTCACACCTTCTAAAATGCATTTCTTTGATCCGAACACAGGAATAAATTATATGGAGGCGTAATAAAACGTACAAGACAGAAGGAGGACGCCGTATGGTGGACGCAAAACAGAAAATTCACGTAAAAGCACCGGACAACTGGGTCAATGATCCCAACGGTTTTATCTACTATAAAGGTTATTATCACTTGTTTTATCAATATTTTCCCTATGGTCCCCGGTGGGGAACCATGCATTGGGGCCATGCGGTAAGCCGGGATCTGATAAATTGGGATCACAGGGGCGTTGCTCTTTTTCCGACAAAGCGGGGTGATCAGAATGGATGCTTTTCCGGAAGCGCTGTGGAGAAAGACGGACAGCTCTGCCTGATCTATACAGGCGTGCGCTATGAGCCCGCCAATCCCGAGGATATTCACATCAGTCAAAATGAGCAGTTTGAGAGCTGCCAGATGATGATTACTTCGGAGGATGGCTTCCGCTTTGATAATTGGAGGGATAAAGAGACCGTGCTCCCGCCCCTTACGGATCCACGGATTGGAGATCGGACCCATACCAGGGATCCCAAGGTGTGGAGGGGGGAAGATGGCTGGTATATGATTTTGGGAAGTACCTTTGAGGAGAGACAGGGCAAAGTATTGTTTTTCCGGAGCCAGGATCTTCACGACTGGATATATGTGAATCAGGCATCCAAGGGGCCGGAATACGGCTGGATGTGGGAATGTCCGGATTATGTGGAGACACCGGAGGGAGGAGTGCTGTTCCTGTCTGCCATGGGACTGCCTGGTATTTTGGAGAGGGAGAAAAATCAGGCGATCTGTTTTCCGGCATCCTTTGACAAGGGGACATGCCGGATGGAAATCCCGGATACGTACCAGTTTTTAGACTATGGAAGGGACCTGTATGCGCCCCAGACTACTCTGGATCGAGAAGGGAGAAGAATTTTGATTGCCTGGGTGAGAATGCCGGAACCGACGGGTGCCGGATGGATTGGCATGTTTTCTTCCCCGCGTGTAGTGGAGCGGAGAGGAGGGCATATTTATTTCCGCATGCACCCCTCTGTCCGCGGCGCATATTCCAGGGAAATTGCTCATCCAGCCAAGGCATCCCCCTTTGGTTATCGGGCGGTCTTTGATCTGGAAAAGGGGGAACAGGTAGATATTGGCGGCTTTTTGATCAGCAGGGATGGAAATCGGATCCGTACGGATAGAAGCGCGGTGTACCCGCATTTTGAAGGAGCCCGGCTGGTAAGCCAGACACCTGAACTGAAGGAAGGGTTTCATCTGGATGTGTTGGTGGACGAAAATTTAATTGAGGTATTTATCAATGATGGCGAATATGTAATCAGCAGTTCGGTGTACGGAATCGGCCGTCAGATACAGGCGAATGAAGAAAAAAAGATTCTGCTTTATACGCTGGAATGAGAAAATGCCCTCCGGAATCAGGTGAATCCCGGAGGGCATATTTAAATTTTAATAATTCTCAACTTTTCTCTCAAAGTAAGCCTTGGGATGTGCGCAGCAGGGACATACCTCAGGGGCCTCGGGGCCTTCATGGATATAACCGCAGTTTCTGCACTTCCAGCCTAAAGGAGCGTCTCCCTTAAAGGTTTTGTCGTTTTGAAGGCTGTCCAGAAGTTTGTTGTAGCGCTTCTCGTGAGCCGCCTCCACCTTGGCGACCAGCTCAAACTTTACGGCCAGCTCCTCAAAGCCCTCCTCCCGGGCTTCTCTCGCCATACGGGCATACATATCGGTCCACTCATAGTTCTCGCCGGCTGCAGCATCTTTCAGGTTCTCTGCGATGTCGTCGCCAACCTTTCCGCCGTGAAGCTCCTTGAACCACATCTTGGCATGCTCTTTTTCCTGGTCAGCGGTCTCCAGATACAGGGCAGCCATCTGCTCATAGCCAGCCTTTTTGGCAACCGAAGCATAGTAAGTGTATTTGTTTCTAGCCTCGGACTCGCCGGCAAATGCATCCTTTAAGTTCTGTTCAGTCTTTGTTCCTGCGTATTTTGATGCCATAATAACGTACCTCACCTTTCTTTTGTATGGACCGTTTTGAGCCGGATGGCCAGACCGGGACAGCTCGCGGCGCCCTTATCCGGGGCAAAACGGCAGTTTGCGGTTACTTACATTGTACCGAAAGAACGGCCATATTTCAATGCAATTTTCAGTTAAAATACCGATTGAGCAGGCCTTCAAATGCACGGCCGTGACGTGCCTCGTCCTTAGCCATCTCATGAACGGTATCATGGATCGCATCCAGGTTCAGAGCCTTTGCTCTCTTAGCTAGGTCGAACTTGCCGGCGGTAGCGCCGTTCTCAGCGGCAACCCGCATCTCCAGGTTCTTCTTGGTGCTGTCGGTTACAACCTCGCCCAGCAGCTCAGCGAACTT
>CALWBS010000239.1 GCA_944376135.1 uncultured Enterocloster sp. | reverse complement strand
GAAAAGAACGACAAATTCATTTTCCCGCACATCCAGGTTGAAGGGGTCCACAACCTCCTTCACCCGCCCGGCGGATTCAAAGCGCTTTACCACCTGCTTCATCGAAATGATGGGCTTCTCTATACGTCCATTCTGTTCCATGCGCACAGCCTCCTCTCCGCAACCCGCATGATAGTGGCCAAAATCAGGCCAACCACGCCGATCACTACCATACCTACCAGTACCAGGGGAATGTTCGTTGTATCGCTTCCCCGAAGGATAATCCAGCCGCAGCCCTCCTGGGCGCCGATCATCTCCGCAGCCAGAACCGCCATCCAAGCGGTGGACAGAGCCACCTGCATGCCCGCAAAAATCTGGGGAAGGCTGGAGGGAAGAACCACGCGCAGAAAGATATCCCGCTCACTGGTCCCCAGCATGCGGGCACAGCCTATGAGCTGGGGATCCGCCCGCTGGGCGCCCGTGTAGGCGTTTAACGTCACATTGGTAAAAGAACCGATAAAGATAATGGCATATTTGGGAAGCTCACCCACGCCGAACCATAAGATTACCAGGGGAATCCAGGCAATCGGGGGAATGGGGCGGATCATCTCAAAGATGGGTTTAATGATGGCTTCCGCATACCGGGAGGTGCCCATGGAGATACCCACGATAATTCCCAAAACCGTGGCCACCGTGTAGCCCACCAGCACCCGGCGGATGCTGTAGTAGAGATGGCCGTAGATAGTAAACCGCCCGATGGGCTCAAAAAATGAGGTGAAGAGCAGCTTCAGCACCTCGATGGGCCCCGGCGTGGTCTCACCGGCCGCCGTAAATGTGGTGATAAAAGCCCAGGCCAGAAAGAAGGTGGCAATGGCGCAGGCCGCATAGATGGTCTTTTCTGCTTTTTCTCCGAATTTTTTCATCACGGCTTCCCTCCTTTCACCATTTTAGACTCCATTTTTCCGAGGACCACAGCAAAAATGGTTCCGATAAAGCCGATGGTCAGCATTCCCACAATAATCAGGTCAGCGCGGGCAAGGGAACGGTTGAGCTGAATCATATAGCCCAGACCCTTGTTGGCTGCAAGCATCTCTGCGGCGCACAGAGTGGTCCAGGCCGCCTGCAGGGAGATCCTTAGGCCCGTAAAAATCAGGGGCATGGCCGTGGGGATAGCCACAGTAAAGAGCATCTTTGTCCGGGAGGCGCCGAATGTCTGAGCCACCCACAGATGCACTGGCTTTGTCTGCTTAATCCCCGCATAGGAGTTAATCACACAGGGGATGAATGCGGACACAAAGATGATGGCTGCCTTGGCGCCCAGACCGATTCCGAACCACAAAATCATGAGGGGAATCCAGGCAATCGTGGGTACTGGCCGCACCAGGTCAAACAGGGGGGTTACAAACAGATCCACCCGCCTGAACCACGCCATGCAGATTCCCAAGGGGATGCCGATGACCGCTCCCAGCACATAGCCGGAAAGGGCCACTTTGAGGCTGGCCGCGATGTGCTCAAACAGGGTTCCGCCGTCCGGTGCCCTGTGGCCCAGCTTGTCAATAAAGGCCTCCACCACCTGCACCGGGCTGGGCAGGCAGTAGTCGGGCATCAGGTGCAGCACCGCTGTGGCCACATACCAGATACCGAAGAAGGCACACAGGGAGAGCACGGATATTGTCGTAAATTTCATTCGGTCGCGCTTCTTCTTTCTCTCAATTTCCGTCACGTTTCTTTCCTCCATTCCACAAAAAGGAGGCGTCCCCAAAAGACCCGCCGGGTATCTCCTTGTTACGCCTCCTGTACTGTCCGCATCTATAATCCGCATCCGCGGATTATTTCCTTAGAAGCCCAGTGCTTCCTTCAAAATCGTGTCGTCAATGTGGGTGGCAAGCTCCGGGAACTTGCTTTCGTCCAACAGCTCCTGGGAAACCCAGAATTCGCCGGTAACCTGTACAGAATCACCCACCGTGATGCTCTTTGCCTCCTCCGAGGTCACAAAGGGACGGGTGCTGATTTCCTCCTGGCACGCTTCCAGTGTGGACTCAGAGCCATTCTCCGTATACCAATCAAGAAGAAGCTGTGCCTGCATCTCCGGATCTGCCTGAAGAGCATCCGTAGCCTCAAAGAATGCCTTTACATACTTTACAAGCACGTCCCGTCTCTCGTTGAAGGCCTTGTTGCTCACAATGATGGAGTCAAACTGGGGAACATCCAGGTTGGAAAGGCTGGATGTAATCACCATGCCCTCTGCCACTGCCTGATAGGATGTGGGCGGATTCAGCGCCGCCACGTCGCAGTTGCCCGTCATCAGTGCCTGGTAAGCGGAGGGGAAGTCCATATGTACAATCTCCACATCCTCGGTGGTAAGCCCCAGCTTCTCCAGCCACTTAATCACGTTCAGGTGGGAAATCGTTCCCGTGTTGGTAGCGATGATCGCTCCCTTTAAGGTTTCCGCATCCCCGTACACTTCCGGATAAGAGGGGTTGGTTCCCTTTACCTGGGCAATGGGGGAATCCGGCTGGCACAGGGTATAGAGGCCGCCCTCGGAATGGCCGATGTCCGCGATGCAGTAAGCCCCGTAGATCGCCAGGGAATTCACCGCAGCAGAGCTTAATGTTCCCACCTCCCACTGGTCTGCCGCCAGCGCCTCATTCATGGTGCCGCCGTTTGCAAAGTATACGGTTTCCACTTTAAATCCGTTCTTCACGTCCAGGCCATTATCCACCATGTATTTGATGGGAATACTGTTAAGGAAGGGCATCACGGCCACCTTTAACACCGGCAGGTCCGCAGTATCTGCCGCAGCCTCTGTCTGGGCGCCGTCCGCCTGCCCTTCCGCCGCTGCCTCTCCCTGGGTGGTCTGGGCCGCTGTGGTGGCATCTGCCGGTGTGGGCGCCCACCCCGCAAGAACTCCCGCTGCCAGCGCTCCGGCCAGTACCATACGCATCCATTTCCTCTTCATAAATAACCTCCCTTTCTCTTTCAAAGTGAGTTCATTTTAGCATTCTCTTAACAAAATAGAAATGCAAATTATTAGTATTTTTTGTGAATTTTTGACATGTCAAAAGATTTATTTTAAATTTTTGTGGTTTATTTTAATTTTTTGACAAAATGCTTCTCTCCACCAAAAAAAGGATGCCCTTTCAGACATCCTCCCATTTCTCCAAAAAACTCTTAAACTCTTCCTTCGCCCGTTCAATTTTTCCCTGGTCGTAGGAATTCAGGGCGTATTCAAATTTCCGCAGGGCTGTCTCCGCAATCTGGCGCTCCCTGCCGATGCTCTCCTCGTAAATCCGCTCCCCCTTGAGAAGCAGGTACTTGTTCTCCTCCCGGTCCCTTGGATGAATTTTCAGATACGAGAGAGCCTCAAAGCGCTCTTTAATCTCCTCCGGCGTCATGTCCACATCCTGGCCCAAAAACATCTGCTTTGTGATTTTTCCCGTGGAAACCACCTTCACCTCCACTTCCAGTATCGAATTGAAGTCGTAGGTGTAGGTCACATCCACGGCTTCCTCCCCGGCCTTTGCCGCCGGAATATCGATAAACAGCTCTCCCAGGGACAGGTTGTTGGCCGCAAACCGGCTCTCCCCCTGGAGCACATGGAGCCGGATCTTCGTCTGGTTGTCCCGGACCGTATAGAGGCGTTCCGTGCGGCTGGCCGGGATTACGGTGTTGCGCTCAATGATCGGGCAGACCGCTCCGTTTTCAAATTTGCCGTCCTCCCGCTCCCGCACCACTTCCGTTCCCAGGGTGAAGGGGCACACATCCGTGAGAATCACCTCCCGTATGGACTCCCTGCGCTCCTTGATCGCCCCTTGGATGGCGGCTCCTAAGGCCACGGCCTCATCCGGGTTGATGTCCGAGGCAGGAAGCTGTTTAAACAGTCTGCCCGCAAAACGGCGGACCACCGGACTTTTGGTGGCCCCGCCCACCAGCACTACCTTGTCAATGTCGCTTAGACGGATGTGGGCATCGGACAGGCTGCGCTTCACCGGCCTGCGTATCCGGTCTAAAAGAGTCTGGCACGCCTCCTCGTACTG
>CALWBS010000238.1 GCA_944376135.1 uncultured Enterocloster sp. | reverse complement strand
CCCAAGCTCACCATCGAGATATTGAGCGCCGGGGAGAGCTCTCACACAGACATTGCCGTCTGCTATATGGAGGGCCGGGCGGACAAGGAGCTGCTCTCCACCATTAAAGGCCGCATCAACCGCCTGGTGGTGGACGCCCTGTCCATGAACCAGGAGAGCCTGGCAGAGTGCATTTTCCCCCACAAATGGTTTAATCCCTTCCCTAAGTTCAAATTTTCCGAGCGGCCGGACACGGCGGCGGCCTCCATCCTGGAGGGAAACATCATCGTCCTGGTGGACAATTCCCCTTCGGCCATGATCCTGCCCTCCTCGGTGTTTGACATTATTGAGGAAGCGGATGATTATTATTTTCCGCCCATCACGGGAACCTATCTGCGGCTCTCCCGGATGGCCATCTCCACCCTGTCCCTGATCGTCACCCCCACCTGGCTTCTGTTCATGCAGAATCCGGAGCTGATCCCGGACTGGCTGGCCTTTATCCGGCTGTCAGACCCCTGCAATGTCCCTTTAATCTGGCAGCTCCTCATCCTGGAGTTTGCCATTGACGGTCTTCGGCTGGCTGCGGTAAACACCCCAAACATGCTGACCACACCCTTAAGCGTCATCGCCGGCATCGTCCTGGGAGAATATGCGGTAAAATCCGGCTGGTTCAACAGCGAGACCATGCTGTATATGGCCTTTGTCACCATCGCCAATTATTCCCAGGCCAGCTTTGAGCTGGGCTACGCCATGAAATTCATGCGCATCCTGATCCTGATTCTCACCGCCCTATTCAACATCTGGGGGTATGTGCTGGGTATGGTTTTGACGGTCTGTGCCATTGTCTTCAACAAGACTATCGCAGGAAAGAGCTACATTTACCCGCTGATTCCCTTCCGTTTCAGCGAGCTGAAGAAGAGGTTCCTTAGAGGGCGTCTGCCCCACCAGGAGAAGGGGTGACATGGTTTTTGCATGTAAACAGCAATCGTCCCGCCCCTGCGGCCCGGAAAGCTGCATACCTTTCCAGAACCCGCAGGGGCGGGACAATTCTTTTTCTATCCTTCTTTATCCTTTTCTCACCGTATCGGAATCCCCGCAAACAGCCGAAGTACCTCCGGACTCATCTTCTCCCGCATCACTGCCCCGGGCACGCTGGTGCCGTCCTTCATATCTGCCATGACACTGGTGTAAATTTCTTTAAAGGAATCCATATTGCATACCTCATCCGCCACCATAGCGCCAAGAATCAGAGATATCTCCTGCGGCTCGTCAAATACCAGCATGCCGCTCTCATCATACCAGGGATTTACCGCCTGAAGCGCTTTCAGCGCTTCTCCCTGCGGAAGCTCCGTATATCCCACCTCGCTGTTCCAGAACACGCTCTCCAGATCCACCCGAATTTCCCGCACCTTCTCAGGCTGCATCCAGCTTCCCGGCGCGGCTCCCATTTCCTCCAAAACCTCTATGGTCCGTTCGAAGGAGGCATAGACAGGCCAGCTCTGAATGTAGGAATCCATGGCATTCACGTAGTCATCCGCCAGATAAACATTTTCCTTCAGATATTCCGTAATCTCCGCTGTGGCGAATCCTAAAGCGCCCACAGGGCTCTGCTCCCGCTTTTCCCGGGCTGTGAACGCCAAAAGATCCTGCTGGTATGCCGCGAGGAGCTTCTCTATATCCCCTGTATCTTCCGTCCGCAGGCGAAGCCCGCCCGCTTCCCGGTACAGTGCCTGTGCATAGTCCGACGGCCGGCGCTTCAGAATGTAGTACAGCCCTTCCTTGTATGCCGGGTCATCATAGATCGCCTCATAGGCATCCATAACCGCCGAGAGGGGAAGCTGATAGGTGCGGCGGATATAACGGCCGTCCTTTAAATGCCATCCCACAGTCATCTGGGTAAAATAAGTCTCCTCCGGTTCTCTCTCATCCTTGGTCTTCCCTGCCAGGAAGATGGAGGTAGGACCGTCGGCCCCTCCGATTATTCCCACGGAGGCTGCGTCCTGAGTCTGCTCCCAGACATCTGCCGCGGCCGCTGATGTCTGCGCTTGCGCTGCGGTATTCCACCTCTCGAGCGCGGCGTCCCGGCCCTCCAGGGCTCTTCTTCGCCCTTCCTCCGCAAGGGTCATAACTGCGTCCAGATTAGTGACCTCCATGGTTTCGATCGTCTCGTCCCGGTTTCCGTAGCGGATCATCGTCCGCCCGCGGGAGTCCGTCTCCACCGCCGCCTCCCCGGAAATCCAGCGGCTGTCCATATTCAAGTCCAGACTCGCGGACGCCACCTTCTCCCGGTCCGGCAGATAGGAATCATAGCCGTACCAGTCATACCGGAAACTGGCAAATAAAAGGAAGACAGCCGCGAAACTTAATGCCATCTGCAGTTTGTGGGAAAACAGCTTTTTAAAATCAAAGTGATAAATGATTTCTATTACGCAGTGGCTCACCGCCACGCCCACAGCTGCTCCGAAGAACCCCCATTTCAACCGGCTCTGCAGCCCCCAGAAAAACAGGCCGCCCGCCAGGCCGAAACCCAAAACCAGAAGAATCCGTATGGGAGCCATGGTTTTTGGAAAAGCCATAGCCCGCCCCGCAGCCTCCGAAGGGCGCAGGCGGTAGAGCTGGAGGGAAAACAGGGTGAGAGCCAAAAATGCGAAGAAGGCGATAATCTGCTCCGCGATGTGTGCTCCCCCCTCCCCGGCCGATTCCCATCCGATTGCCGTCACATAAGCTGCCACTGGGGAAAGATACCGCTCTCCCACGTCAAAGATCAGACGCATGGAACCCCAGGAACTTCCCGCAGCGGTGATGAAAAACGTGTTGCAGTAGGACTCCAGCACGATCATCACGCACGGCAGGAAGAAAAAGAGCACGCCCGTCGCCAGAATTCCCACGACCATATGGCCGGTGAGCATCATGGCTGCTGCAACCACCGCATAATTGAGCCCAAAACACAGCAGGTTCAGGAGATATCCCCGGGCCATGGGGCCTGCCAGGGTGCCGATGCCCACACCTGCGCTCCCTGCTACCGCTGCAGCCAGGCAGAGATTTAGCAGATACGCTGCCGCCACCAGAAGAAAGCCTCCCGCAAAGGCCGCGCCAAACA
>CALWBS010000237.1 GCA_944376135.1 uncultured Enterocloster sp. | reverse complement strand
TTCTTAGCTTCTACCATAGTCCATGTCCTCCCTGACAAAATATTGATAGCAACCGTTGCGTACGGTTCCTATTGATAATTGAATACTCTTATGTAAATCCCTAGCTGCACTAAGGGGATTATAAGCTTGTTTCCTTTATTTGTCAAGATTTTTGCGCCTCTACCAAGCAGACTGCGGCAAACAGACGCTCTCTTGCGCCGGCCCGATCATTCAGATAGATGCAAGGCAATCGCTCTCCCCCAGTACCTGAATTCCTGCATCCAGAAGCATCTGGGCACAGACCCCGTTTCCCTCGGTGAGCATCCCGGAGAAGGTACCGTCATAAATTTTCCCTGCCCCGCAGGAAGGGCTTCTCTCTTTCAGAACAGCTGCCTGGCAGTCAAAAAGTCTTGCCAAGCGCAGAACCTCCTCGGCCCCCCGCTCATAAGCTCCCGTTACATCCTTCCCGTCTTTTGCAACGACCCGGTCTCCCCGGCGCTCCGCTGGGGTGCGGGGAGTTGCCAGGCCTCCCAGTATCTCCGGGCAGACAGGAATCAGATGATGCCTCTCCCTAAGCGTCAAAACCCTCTCGTCCGCACTTCCCTTTCCATTATACCTGCAGGGCGTCCCCAGCAGGCAGGCGCTGACTAGTATATTCATATTTCTCACAGCCTCCTGTTATCACCTAAAATTTTTCCGCCAAGCAGCAAAAACACGGTGGCGGAAGAAATACAGGCCACCACATCCGACACCGGCTCCGCGAAAAACACGGCCCCTGCTCCAAACAGCGCGGGAAGCGCCAAAATCGCCAGAAAATAAACGAATTTCCGGAAAAGAGACAGGCTCACCGCCACCTTTGCGACCCCCATCCCGGTAAATCCGTCCACCACCGTGTACTGGACTGTCATGGGGATAATTCCCATGGTATAAATGCGGATGGCCCAAACCGTAGTCTCAATATACGCCGGCTCCCTGGTAAAAATCCGCACAAAAATCTCCGGAACCGCATGGGCAATAAAGAACATCAGGGATGTAAATGCCAGCCCCAAAAGCAGAACATGCTTAAAGGCCTTCCGAATCCGGTCCGGCCGCTTGGCTCCGTAGTTGTATCCCATCACTGTCTGGGTCCCTCCGGTGATCCCTCCCAAGGGCATGGAAATCATCAGCATAAAACTCTGGACAATGGTGTTGCAGGTCAGAAGCATATCCCCCTGCCCGCTTCCCCCGTACCGCTGAATCGCCATATTCATGACAATAATCAAGATACTGTCCGTGGCGATGATGAGAAAGGGGGAGAGGCCCACTGCCAGCACCTGAGCCATCACCCGCCTGCGGTAGGAACCAAAGGTAATGCGCACCAGGGGCTTTTTGCTGAACAGAAAGCCCAGCACACAGGCGCAGGAAACCATCTGGGAAATCACCGTGGCAATCGCCGCCCCCTTCACCCCCATATCCAGGACAAAGATAAACACCGGGTCCAAGGCAATATTGCACACTGCTCCCAGAACAACGGACATCATCCCTGTCTTGGCAAAGCCCTGACAAATGATAAACTGGTTCATGCCCGTAGCCAGCAGGGCAAATACAGTCCCCAGAAGATACCAGGTGAGATACGCATCCGCGTAGGGAAAAATGGAGGGGCTGGCCCCAAACCACACCAGCAGCCGGTCTTTCAGCAGAAACACAGCCAACATGATAAGCACTGCCATGGCAGAGAGGAGCACGAAGCAGTTTGCCACGATGCGGGAGGCGGCCCGCATATGCTTCTGCCCCATACGGATGCTCATAAGCGGCGCTCCTCCCACGCCCACCCAGCTTGCAAACGAGGAAATAAGCGTTACAATCGGGCCGCAGACCCCGGCCCCCGCCAGAGCCGCCGGTCCGATCTCCGGAATATTTCCAATGTACATCCTGTCCACGATGCTGTAAAGCACATTCACAAATTGAGCCAGCATGGAGGGAAATGCAAGCCTCCACACCAGCTCCCGAACCCGGTCCGTGTCCAGCGGCGAACGCGCCGGGCTATTTTTCTCGTTCATCGTCTCTCTCTCCTGACCGCGAATGATCGATATCTTCCCCTTTTCGGAAGGACTGTATCTCCCGGACAAGGGCTGCCGCGCTGTCCGTCATCCCCTTAAACGCCCCATAGCGGTAGAGGTTCAGAAACAGCAGGCCGATGGGCACAGCCAAAATCATGCCTGCAATTCCTCCGGCCTTAAATCCCAAATACAAAAACAGCAGGGTTAAGAAGGGATTCAATCCCATAGAATCCCCCACCAGTTTAGGCTGCACGGCCTGGCGTGTCACCTGAGTGAGCACATAGAGAAGAAGAAGGCCCGCGGCGAAGGCATACTCTCCGTCCAGCACTTTTATAATTCCCCAGGGAATCAGGGCCGTCCCCGTGCCGAACACGGGAAGGAAATCCAGAATACTGACAAACAGGGCCCACAAAGGGGCAAAGCGCACGCCCAGCACCAAAAATCCGGCGGTCAGAATCAGGCACACCACCACCATAATCTTAAACTGTGCCATAAAATAGCCGCCGATCAGCCGCTTTGCCTCGCCTTTTAGATAGCGCTGGTATCTCCAGGCACCGGCGGGCAGATGTTCTCTCAAAAACTCTCCCATCCGGTCTCTCTCCACGGTAAAAAAATAGGCAGACAGCACTGCCACCACCGCATACACCAAAAACGCCGGTATCGACCGGGCCACGCTTCCCGCCGCCTCCACCGTGGGAGGAGCCGCCTTCTCCACCGCCAGCCCCAGATAATCTCCCAGGCTGCTGCCGAGGGCCTCCCAGCTTCCTAAAACCCCGTCGGGCAGAAAAGTGAGGCTCTCCCCCAGCCGGTCAAGCCCCTGCTGTATCTCTGTCTCCACCGTCCGGTAGAGCTGGGGCAGATATTCCACAAAAGCCCGGCCGACCCATATTGCCCTGGAAATCACCAGGTAGAGCAGGCCGATCACCAGGGCCAGCACAGCCGCCACAATGAGCAGGGAACTGTGCCGCCGCACCAGGCGCAGTCTTCTCTCCAACAGGCGCACCAGGGGATTGGCAATCCATGCGATGATAAACCCGATGACAAAGGGCATGAAAAATTTTAACAGCCAGGGCCCGGCAAATAAAAGCAGAAGCCACCCGGCTGCCGGAATGAGAATATTTAATACCAGGCGCAGGCAGTATTTCCACCTTGGCTCCTGCCCATATGTTCCTTTCATGTTATCCCTCTTTTAGATAAGCCTCCAGAAACTCAAACAGCCGTTCCATCTCCTCGTCCGTGCCGATGGTAACGCGCAGGTAATTTTCCAGCCTGGGCGCATCAAAATACCGGACATAGATTCGCTCCCGCTTCAAAGCCTCAAAGAGCATTTTGGCCTGTACCTTTGGATGCGATACAAACAGAAAGTTGGCCTGGGAGTCCGGGAAAGAAAAGCCCAGATGGCGAAACCGCGCCTTCGCATTCTCCCTTGTGGCCTTAATCCGAGCCACCGTCTCCTTAAAATATGCCTCGTCTCTCACGGAGGCAGCCCCAAGAAGCTGGGACGGCATATTCATAGTATAAGAGTTGAAAGAATATTTCACATCATTCAGCGCCCGTATCAGCCGGGAACTTCCCATGGCAAAACCGATGCGCAGCCCCGCCAGGGAACGGGATTTGCTGAAGGTCTGCACCACCAGCAGATTGTCATACTTCTCCAGAAGTCTCACCGCAGAGGTGCCTTCCGCTGCTTTCATTCCTTCCCCATCCCCTGCGAAATCCACGTACGCCTCGTCTACAATGACAACCGAATCCTGGTTGGCCTTGACAATCTCCTCCACCTGTGCTAACGGCAGATAAAGGCCCGTGGGCGCATTGGGGTTCGGGAAAATCACGCCTCCGTTCTCCTTGACATAATCCGCCGCGCGGATGCAAAACTCCCCGTCCAAAGCCGGTGTTTCATAGGGAACGCCGAACAGCTCCGCCCATACCTTGTAGAAAGAGTAGGTGATATCCGGAAAGAGCACCGGCCGCCCGGAGTTAAAAAAGGTGAGAAAGCACAGGGCCAGCACATCGTCCGAGCCCACACCCACAAAAATGCGGTCTGTTCCCAGCCCGTACCGCTCTCCCAGCGCCTCTATGAGCTCTGCGGAGGCCGGGTCCGGATACTTGCGGAGATTTCCCCCATCCATCTCCTTTAACAGAGAGCGCACCGCCGGAGAGGGCGGATACGGATTTTCATTCGTATTTAATTTAATCAGGTTTTCTCCCCCCGGCTGCTCTCCCGGCACGTAGGGGGTAACCTGGCGTATAGCTTCTTCCCATCGTCTCATTCTTTCTTCCTCCTGGGGCAAATTCTAAGTCGAGTGCGCCGTCACGCTTTAGCACAGCCCGTATTCTTCAGCCACCTTGCGGAAGGCAGGCAGTGAGCGCTCAATCTGCCCATAAGACACGCAGTAGGAAACGCGGACAAATCCCGGGCAGGCAAAGGACGTACCCGGCACCACTAAAATATTATGCTTTTTGCAGGCCGCGCAGAATGCCTTTTCATCCGGCTCCGGCGATTTCACAAAGAGGTAAAAAGCTCCCTGGGGCTTCACGCAGGAAAAACCCAGCTCCTTCAGCCCATTGTAGAGGAGATTCCTGTTCCTGTCATAAGCCTCCAAATTCACCTTTGAATCAATACAGCGCATAATCACCCGCTGCATGAGTGAGGGCGCGTTCACACAGCCCAGCACCCGGTTTGCGATAACCGCCGCGCCGAACACTTCTTCACTGTCCGTAAGCTCATCCGGAATCACCAGATAACCGATCCGCTCCCCGGGAAGCGACAGCGACTTGCTGTAGGAATAGCAGATCACCGTATTGTCATAGAACTTCGTCACATAGGGAACCTCCACCCCATCATAGGCCAGTTCCCGGTAAGGCTCATCTGAAATCAGCACAATCTGAATCCCCAGTTCCTCCTGCTTCCTGCGCAGAATGTCTGCCATAGCGGTCAGAATCTCCGCTGAGTAGACAACACCCGTAGGGTTGTTGGGGTTGTTGATGATAACCGCCTTTGTGCGGCTTCCGATTTTCTCTGCAAACTCCTCCAGATTGGGCATAAATGTCTCCGTATTCGGGGAAACAACCACCAGATTTCCGTCATAGTTTCTCACATAATTTCCATATTCCACAAAGTAGGGGGCAAAGGTCAGCACCTCATCCCCGGGATTTAGAAGAGTTTTTAATATCACATTCAGACCGCTGGCCGCACCCACAGTCATCAGGATATTATTCTCATGAAAATGCGTTCCAAACCTCTTATTTAAAGAATCAGCCACAGTGCGGCGCACATCCTCATAGCCCGCATTGCTCATATAACCGTGGAGGAATACGGAGTCCTCCTCATTCACAAGGTCTATGATGGCCTGATTCACCTCAGCCGGCGCGGGCACATTGGGATTTCCCAAGCTGAAATCATATACATTCTCCGCCCCGTACTGAGCCGCCAGCCGCTTTCCCTCCTCAAACATAGCGCGGATAGCGGAATTATTGTTTACAAGGGGCTTCATCTTTTCTGAAATCATCGTCATTTCCTCTCTTTCTCCCTTATGGGTGCGGGGTCCTCTCGCTGCTATGATTGTAGCCCGCTCCGAAAGGATTGTCAATAGAGAAAGCCGGTGACCCCTCCCCCGCGTGTTTTCATCGGGCGGAGCCGTCACCGGCTTCTTTTCCATCTCGTTATTTTGTTTTAAGCCCGGAAAAATACTCCTTTGTGGCCTTTCTCACCTGCGGGGCCAAAAATACCAGCGCCACCAAGTTCGGCAGAGTCAAAAGTCCCAGAGCAATATCCTGAATCGTCCACACCAGCTCCAGCTCGGTAAGCGCGCCGATAACGCAGAAACACGGGAAAACATATTTGAATTTGCCCGCCACCTTCACACCGAAGATGTAATTCAATCCCACAAATCCAAAGTACCACTGGCTCATCAGAGTAGTAAAGCAGAACATCAAAAGACAGAGGGATACGATATAGCGCAGCGGCGCCCACACAGAGCCAAAGGCATAGATGGCCAGCACGCTGCCGTCCACTCCAGAGTCAAGGACGCCGGTAACTCCCAGGGTCAGTCCGGTGATGGTGCAGATCACAAAAGTATCCAAAAATACTTCCACCACGCCGGTGATTCCCTGCTGGGAGGGATGATCCACATCCGCAGCGGAATGCAGCACCGGAGCGGAGCCCTCGCCGGCCTCGTTAGAGTAAAGGCCCCGGGCCACGCCCTTCTGCATCGCCATAATCATGGAGCCCAGAGCGCCCCCTGCTGCGGCCCGAAGCCCGAAGGCTCCGGCAAAAATGTCCGCGAATACGCCGGGAAGCTTTGTGATATTCGCCAATATAATGATGAGGCCGCCCACCACGTAGAGCAGAGCCATGGAGGGAACCAGACGCTGGGCCACATGAGCCAGACGTTTAAGGCCTCCCAAGGTGATGACAAAAATCAGAACTACTAAAACCAGTCCTGTCGCCAGAGCGGGAATGCCGAAATTGTCCTTCATCACTCCGCTGATCGTATTGGACTGAATAAAGTTCCCCCCTATAATCTGAGTCACCATGAAAAACGCAGCCAGCACCGCCAGCCAGGGCGCATGAAGCCCCTTCTTAATATAATACATGGGGCCGCCCACATAGGTACCCTCTTCATTCCGCTCCCGGTAAAGCATACCAAGCACAATTTCCCCGTATTTGGTAGCCATACCCAAAAAAGCGGCAACCCACATCCAGAAGATCGCTCCCATTCCGCCGGCCAGCACTGCCGTGGATACGCCCACAATATTGCCGCTTCCCACGCAGGAAGCCACCGCCGTACACAGCGCCTGGAAGGATGAGATCGTTCCCTCTTTCTTTGAGTCCTTTTTTTCAGCGAGAAGAGGCTCCCACAGAACTGTCCGGATGATGTAGCCAAAATGCCGGATCTGAACGCCTCCTGTAATAATTGTATAAAGCAGGCCGACGCCCAGAAGCACAAACAGCAGCCAGTTCCCCCAAAGCCAGTTGTCGATTTTGGTTAAAATCTCCAGAAGTTCATCCATACCTTATCTCCTCCTCTTTTTCTCTTTATCCCTAAATCATCCGGGCGGACAGCCGCCCCCTGCGCCTGTCCGCCCGGATGTGGATTTTCTAATCCCACTCCAAATAGAT
>CALWBS010000236.1 GCA_944376135.1 uncultured Enterocloster sp. | reverse complement strand
TGATGGAGAAGGAGATCAAGTTCTTAGGCCAGGCTGTGGAGAATCCGGTTCGTCCCTTCGCGGCAATCCTGGGCGGAGCGAAGGTCTCCGATAAGATTAATGTAATCAACAACCTGCTGGACAAGGTGGACACCCTCATCATCGGCGGAGGCATGGCCTATACCTTCTTAAAGGCTCAGGGACAGGAAATCGGCAATTCTCTGTGTGAGGAGGACAAGCTGGAGTATGCGCTGGAGATGGTGAAGAAGGCACAGGACAAGGGTGTGAAGCTCCTTCTTCCCATTGATCATGTGGAAGGCAAAGAATTTTCCAACGACACAGAGCGCAAGGTAGTGGACACCATCGAGGCTGGCTGGTCCGGCTTTGATATCGGCCCCAAGACCATTGATCTGTATAAGAAGGCCTTAGAGGGCGCCAAGACAGTCGTTTGGAACGGCCCCATGGGCGTGTTTGAGTTCTCCAATTTTGCAGAAGGAACCCTGGAGATCTGCCGGGCAGTTGCCGCTCTGGAGGATGCGACCACGGTAATCGGCGGCGGCGATTCCGTAAACGCAGTGAAGAGACTGGGCTTTGCGGATAAGATGACCCACATCTCCACCGGCGGCGGCGCTTCTTTGGAGTTTTTGGAAGGCAAGGAGCTTCCCGGCGTAGCGGCAGCTGACAACAAGGACTGATTCCATAAGGAGATAGATCGAGATGGCGAGAAGAAAAATTATTGCGGGCAATTGGAAGATGAACATGACCCCCTCCCAGGCAGTTGCCCTGGTGGAGGAGTTAAAGCCCCTGGTGGGAAATGATGACGTGGACGTGGTGTTCTGTGTGCCGGCTATTGATATCGTTCCGGTGGTGGAGGCCGTAAAGGGCACCAACATCCAGGTGGGCGCAGAGAATATGTACTTTGAGGAGAAGGGCGCTTATACCGGTGAGATCGCTCCGGCTATGCTGACGGACGCGGGCGTGAAGTACGTGATTCTGGGCCACTCCGAGAGAAGAGAGTACTTCAAGGAGACGGACGCGGACATCAACAAGAAGGTGTTAAAAGCATTTGAGCACGGCATCACCCCCATCATCTGCTGCGGCGAGTCTCTGACTCAGAGGGAGCAGGGCATCACCATCGACTGGGTGCGCCAGCAGATCAAGATTGCCTTCCAGCAGGTGAGCGCAGACCAGGCAAAGACGGCGGTTATCGCGTATGAGCCTATCTGGGCCATCGGCACCGGCAAGGTAGCTACTGCGGACCAGGCCCAGGAAGTATGCGGAGCCATCCGCGCCTGCATCGGCGAAATTTATGATGAGGCTACGGCACAGGCGATCCGCATTCAGTACGGCGGCTCTGTTTCCGGCGCGTCCGCTCCGGAACTCTTTGCGCAGCCGGACATTGACGGCGGCCTGGTGGGCGGCGCTTCCCTGAAGGCGGATTTTGGAAAGATTGTAAATTACAACCGTGCATGAGACATCAGGGCATTTTAAAGGAGACAAAAAAAGTATGAGCAAGAGACCTACAGTATTGATGATTCTGGACGGATACGGTCTGAACGACAACTGTGAGCACAATGCAGTGTGTGAGGCCAAGACTCCTGTCATGGATCAGCTCATGAGCCAGTGCCCCTTTGTGAAGGGCAATGCCAGCGGCATGGCGGTGGGCCTTCCGGAGGGACAGATGGGCAACTCTGAGGTGGGCCATCTGAACATGGGCGCAGGCCGCGTGGTGTACCAGGAGCTGACCCGGATTACCAAGTCCATCCAGGACGGTGATTTTTTTGAAAATCCGGAGTTTCTGGCAGCAGTGGAGAACTGCCGGAAGAATGATTCCGCTCTTCACCTGTTCGGGCTGGTGTCCGACGGAGGCGTTCACAGCCATAATACCCATATCTACGGCCTTTTAGAACTGGCCAAGAGAAACGGCTTAAAGAAGGTGTACGTGCATTGCTTCCTGGATGGAAGAGATACGCCGCCGGAATCAGGAAAGGATTTCGTAGCCCAGCTTGAGGCAAAGATGGCCGAGATCGGCGTGGGAGAGGTGGCTTCTGTTATGGGCCGCTATTACGCCATGGACCGGGATAAGAGATGGGACCGGGTGGAGCTGGCCTACAACGCCTTGACGAAGGGTGAGGGAAAGACCGCAGAGAGTGCTGCGGCGGGCATTCAGGCGTCCTACGATGACGGCAAGGCGGATGAGTTTGTGATTCCCTTTGTGGTTACCAAGAACGGAAAGCCCAAGGCGGTCATTCAAGATGGAGATTCTGTGATTTTTTATAACTTCCGTCCTGACCGGGCACGCGAGATCACCCATGCATTCTGCGACGATACGTTCGACGGATTTGCCAGGGAGAAGAAGCTGGATCTGGTGTACGTTTGCTTCACAGACTACGATGAGACCATCACCAACAAGCTGGTGGCATTTAAGAAGGAGACGATCACCAACACCTTCGGTGAGTATCTGGCGGCCCACGGCAAGACTCAGGTTCGGATTGCTGAGACAGAAAAATATGCGCATGTGACTTTCTTCTTCAACGGCGGCGTTGAGGAGCCCAACCCCGGCGAGGACCGGATTCTGGTCCCCTCCCCCAAGGAGGTGGCCACCTACGACCTGAAGCCGGAGATGAGTGCCTATGGCGTGTGCGACAAGCTGGTGGAGGCTATTAAGTCCGGAAAATACGACGTGATTATCATCAACTTTGCCAACCCCGATATGGTGGGACACACCGGCGTGGAACCCGCAGCGATCAAGGCCATCGAGACCGTGGATGTGTGCGTGGGCCGGGCAGTGGACGCCATCAAAGAGGTGGACGGCGTGATGTTTATCTGCGCGGATCACGGAAATGCGGAGCAGCTGGTTGACTACGAGACAGGTGAGCCTTTCACGGCCCACACCACCAATCCTGTTCCCTTTATACTGGTAAATGCGGATCCCTCCTACAAGCTGCGCGAGGGCGGAGCTCTCTGCGATATCGTGCCCACGCTGATTGAGCTCATGGGCATGGAGCAGCCGAAGGAGATGACGGGCAAGTCGCTGCTGATCAAGGGCTGACGGCGTTCAGACCTTTGAGAGCAGACAATTATTTGGACTGCTGCGAGAAAGAAGGACTCAGATGACAATTTGTCATTTGAGTCTTTTCTTTTTGCTGGAAATAGGCTACAATGGAAAGCAACCGACAATCTGCGAGGGGAAGAGTATGAAGACAAGAAAACTGTTAAAAAGTTTTTTGCCGTATTATGGCAAATACAAGAAGATTTTGTTTTTTGATCTGTTCTGCGCGGCGCTCACTACGCTGGGAGAGCTGGTGCTGCCTCTGATGCTGCGCTATCTCACCAACCAGGGGATGGAGGACCTGTCTGTGATCACCGTGGGCGTGGTCCTGCGCATCGGCGGCCTGTACCTGCTTCTCCGGGTGATTGACTCTCTGGCGGCCTACTATATGGCATACACGGGCCACGTGATGGGCGTTTACATTGAGACGGACATGCGCCAGGACGCCTTTGAGCATCTGCAGATGCTATCGGACAGCTATTACAGCAATACCAAGGTGGGACAGATTATGTCCCGCATTACCAGCGACCTCTTTGACGTGACGGAGTTTGCCCATCACTGTCCGGAGGAGTTTTTTATCGCGGCGCTAAAGGGAGTGGTTTCCTTTGTGATTTTGTCGGGAATCAATCTGGAGCTGACGCTGCTCATTTTCCTGATGATTCCCATTATGATCGTGTCCTGCACCTGGTTTAATCTGAAAGTGAAGGAGGCGTTCCGCAGGCAGAGAAACCAGATCGGAGAGCTGAATGCCCAGATCGAGGATACCCTCCTGGGCAACCGGGTGGTCCGAGCCTTTGCCAATGAGCCGGTGGAAATCGCTAAGTTCGGAAAAGGCAACCAGGCGTTTATGGAGATTAAGAAGCACACGTACCGGTATATGGCCGCATTTCAGATTACAACCCGGTCTTTTGACGGCCTCATGTATGTGCTGGTGATTGTGGCCGGAGGCCTCTTCATGATGCAGGGGCGGATTGCGCCGGGGGATCTGGTGGCCTACACCCTATATGTGACGACGCTTCTCACGACTATCCGGCGGATTATCGAGTTTGCGGAGCAGTTTCAGAGGGGCATGACGGGAATCGAACGGTTTCAGGAGATTATGGATGTAGCTCCTGATATTAAGGATAAGAAGGGGGCAAAGCCGCTCACCAATGTGAAGGGCTCCCTGGATTTTGAACATGTAAGCTTTGAATACCCGGACGACCATAACCTCGTACTCAAAGACATCACGCTTCATGTAAAGCCCGGGGAGAAAATCGCCCTGGTGGGGCCTTCGGGCGGAGGAAAGACCACGCTGTGCAATTTGATTCCGCGGTTTTACGATGCCACCCAGGGACGGGTGTGCGTGGACGGCCAGGATGTACGGGATTTGACATTAAAGAGCCTGCGCTCCCATATCGGCGTGGTGCAGCAGGATGTTTATTTATTTTCCGGCACAGTCTACGACAATATCGCCTACGGACGTCCCGGCGCCTCCCGGGAGGAGGTCATGGAAGCGGCCCGCCTGGCAGGGGCTCATGAATTTATCACCGAGCTCTCCGAAGGGTATGATACCTATGTGGGAGAGCGGGGCGTGAAGCTTTCCGGCGGGCAGAAGCAGAGAATCAGCATTGCTCGGGTATTTCTCAAAAATCCGGCCATACTCATACTGGATGAGGCCACTTCGGCCCTGGACAATGAGAGCGAATATCTGGTGAGCCAGTCCCTGCAGCGGCTGGCAGCGGGCCGGACGAGCATCACCATTGCTCACCGTCTTACGACTATCCAGGGCGCGGACCGGATTCTGGTTCTGGCGGGAAATGAGATTGTGGAGCAGGGAAATCACCAGGAGCTCCTGGAGAAAAAGGGAATGTATTACCAGCTTTATGCCACGGCGAACCGGCTGGAGCGGGGGACAACGGATGAAGGAGAGCAGGCGGATGAAGATAGCGGTTGTGACTGACAGCAACAGCGGGATTACCCAGGGAGAAGCGGGGAGACTGGGGCTTTTTGTGCTCCCCATGCCGTTTATGATTGATGGGCAGATTTACCTGGAAGGGGTGGATTTGACCCATGAGGAGTTTTACAGGAGAATGGAAGCCGGGTCGGATATTTCCACCTCTCAGCCCACGCCGGAGAGCGTGATGGAGCTGTGGGACCGGCTTTTGAAGGGGTATGACCAAGTAGTACACATTCCCATGTCCAGCGGTCTAAGCGGTTCTTGTCAGACTGCCATGGTTCTGGCACAGGAGTATGAGGGGCGTGTCTGGGTGGTGGATAACCACCGAATCTCCGTAACCCAGCGTCAGTCCGCTGCAGAAGCGGCGGCGTTGGCGGAGCGCGGATATTCGGGGCAGGAGATTAAGGAGATCTTAGAGCGGAGCGGTGGAGACAGCATTATCTACATCACGGTGGATACGCTGAAATATCTGAAAAAGGGCGGGCGGGTTACCCCGGCAGCTGCGGCCCTGGGCACGCTGCTGCGGATTAAGCCGGTTCTTCAGATCGCCGGCGAGAAACTGGACGCATTTTCCAAGGTGCGGACTATGAAACAGGCAAAGACAACCATGCTGGCGGCGCTGGCTAAGGATTTGGAGGGATTTTTGGAGGATCCAAAGGGACAGGATTCGTATTTTCAGGTGGCTCATACCTGCAATGAGGAGGCAGCCGCGGACTTAAAGAGGACGCTGGAGGAGCTCTATCCCAACTGGCCGGTGGAGACTGCTCCTTTGTCCTTAAGCATCGCCTGCCATATCGGGCCGGGGTCCCTCGCTCTGGCCTGTACCAAACGGCTGAAGGAGCTTTCGTAACAGACAGAAAGAGAAGCAAAGGAGGTGCTGCGCAGGATGGGAAAATTGGTGAAAACGCTTCGGGCGCGGGGCCTTAGCATGATGGCGGTGGCAGCGTGCATTATTATTCTTGCTGCGGTGGTCCCGCTGTTCCTCCAGACAGCGATTATGCTCCAGTCGTTTAATCAGGCTCAGCTGGATGCCAGGAGCATTGAGATACAAAATCAGTGCATGATTTTGAGCAATCAGATGACCCGCACCGGGTATTTGTCATCAGAGCAGAAAAATAATTCGCTGAGCAGTCAGATGCAGGCCATTGCCGATGCATACAACGGCAGGATTGTGATTGTGGGCAATAATTTCAAGATTGTCACGGACACCTTCAATCTGGCAGTGGGAAAATATTATATTTCCGAGGAGGTTCTCCGCTGCTTCGGCGGGGAGAGCAGCAGCACTTATAACCGGGAGATGCAGTATTTTGCGAATACGACCCCGGTCTATGACACAGTGGACGGCAAGACGATTCAGGGGGTGATTGTGGCGACAGCCTCCACGGAGAATCTGATTTCCCTGACAGACCGGATCGAGGGGAGCGCCAGCTTGTTTTTGGCCTGCATGCTTGCTGTGGTGGCGATTTTTGCAGTCCTGGCAGCCCATCTGATGCTTCGGCCGGTAAAACGGCTCCAGCAGGCTTTTGACCGAGTGGCCCGGGGGGATCTGGATGCGGACATTATGGTGGATACATATGGGGAGACAAAGCAATTGGCCCAGGCCGTGCAGAAGTCGTTAAATAAGCTGCGGGCCGTGGACCAGTCCCGCCAGGAGTTTGTGTCCAATGTGTCCCATGAACTGAAAACGCCGATTACCTCCATTCGGGTTCTGGCGGATTCCCTTATGAATATGGACGACGCGCCGGTGGAGCTCTATCGGGAATTTATGCAGGACATATCCGATGAGATTGACCGGGAAAACCAGATTATCGAAGATCTTCTGCTCCTGGTGAAGATGGATAAGTCTGCGGACAGCCAGATGACAGTAGCGCAGACCAATATCAATGAGGAGCTGGAGCTGGTGCTCAAGCGGCTGCGGCCCATCGCAAAGAAAGGAAATGTGGAGCTGACTTTTGAGAGCTTCCGGGAGGTGACGGCGGATGTGGACCGGATGAAGCTGTCGCTGGCCGTCACCAACCTGGTGGAGAATGCCATTAAGTACAATGTGGATTCTGGCTGGGTGCGGGTGACGCTGGATGCGGATCACAAGTATTTTTATATCAAAGTGGCGGATTCCGGAATCGGCATACCGGAGGACAGCCTGGACCATATTTTTGAGCGGTTTTTCCGGGTTGACAAGGCACGCTCCCGGGAGGTGGGCGGCACTGGCCTGGGATTGGCTATCACCCAGAATGTTATCCAGATGCATCACGGGGTGATCGATGTGGAGAGTACCTTGGGAGAGGGGACGACATTCAGCGTGCGGATCCCTCTGAATTATGTGCCGAGACAGGAGGCGAAGTCATGAGCGGAAGAAGATGCGGGGCTGCTTCGGAATGCTGCCGTCTCCCGGGACGCTTTATGTGCGCGCTCTTTTTGGGAGTGCTGCTTCTTGCCGGCATTTTGACTGGATGCGCTCGGCAGCCGGAGGAGCAGGCGCCATTGGCGAGGGGACAGTATTATATTTTCTATCTCAATTCTTCCATGACCCAGTTGGTCAGCCAGGTTTATGAGGCGCAGGAAACCGAGGGGGAGGCCCTGGTGAATGAGCTCATGGGTCAATTTCTCACCGTTCCGGCAGATTTGGACTGCCAGCCCGCTTTGAGCGAGCGGGTGGCCTATCAGGGAAGCAGGCAGGAGGAGCAGGTGCTGTACCTGTATTTTGATCTGAATTATTCCAGCATGTCGGCGGTTCAGGAAATTTTGTGCCGGGCAGCCCTGACGCGGATGCTGACTCAGATTGACGGCATTGAGTATGTGTCCATCTACTGCGGGGATCAGCCCCTCATGGACCGCCAGGGAAATCCGGTGGGGGTCATGGCAGCCAGCGATTTTATCATGAATACCAGCAATGTAAACACCTATGAAAAGGCTGAGCTGATTCTGTATTTTGCGGACGAGACAGGAAGCTTTCTGGTGCCGGAGCGGCGGGAGGTGGTGCACAGCATTAATACCTCTATGGCTCAGCTCATCGTGGAACAGCTGATTGCCGGTCCTGTCCAGGAGGGAAATTTTGCCACGCTGCCGCCGGACTGCAAGATACTGAGTCTGTCGGTGACGGACAATGTGTGCTACATTAATTTTGACGGTGCGTTTTTAAATACGTCGCTGCCGGTGAGTGAGTACATTCCGATTTATTCGATCGTAAATTCCCTCTGCGAGACGGGGAGCGTCACGCGGGTGCAGATCATGGTGAACGGCTCCCAGGATGTGATGTTCCGGGATGTGGTCTCCTTAAATACAACGTTTGAGCGAAATCAGGAGTATATAAAGCAGTAGCCGGAAGCGGCAAAGAGAAAGAGAGAAAGGACAACTGCATATGAAACGGCCCCTTGTGGTATTGGCAGCGGGATTCGTACTTGGAGAGGTGCTTGCCCTGCGGTATCAGAAGTATTGGCCGGTGATCTTGTTTCTGTTTATAGCGGCAGGGGCAGGAGGATTTGGTGTGCCGCAGGGACATATCCGTCTGCGGGGCGCGGGGCACCGATTCCTTCTGCTTCTTTTGCTTTTGCTGAGCTTTGCGGGAATCGGATATAAACGCGGGTGTGCGGTGCGGGAACGGCTGGATCGGGAGCAGGAGGCGGCAGAGCAGTTTGTGGAGGCGCGGCCAGTGGTCTGCGGGAGAGTGGTGCGGCTGGAGGAGAAGGAGGATTCCTGGAGCTTTTATCTGGAGAATGTGCGGGCCGAGGCGGGGAACCGGTCGGCGGCGTTTGGAAAGATGTGGGGGTATCTGAAAAAGGAGGCCGCAAAAACGGGAGATGGGGAGCTGGCTGCGGGAAAATGGGTGCGTATCCGTGGAAGCCTGGAGCCCATTGAGGGGCCGAGAAATCCGGGAGAATTCTCCTTTGCGGAATATTATCGCTCCCGCGGCGTGTCCTGCCGCATTTTTGGGGATAATCTTTTGGAAATTTCCGGGGAAGCCTATCCCTACGACTTGTCTTTGGCAAGGCTGCGTTCCCACTGCGGTGCGGTATTGGATCGGGTCTGTGAGGCGGAGGACGCCATGATTTTTAAGGCCATTCTCCTGGGGGATATGGCCTCGATGGAGCCCGGCATCAAGGAAATGTACCAGAAAAACGGCATTTCCCATCTGCTGGCCATCAGCGGCCAGCATCTGACCATCATAGGGGGCGGCCTGTATCTGATTCTTCGGAGAATGGGAATGGGGTTTAAGGGATCAGCTCTTTTGGGCGGAGCGTTGGTGGTCAGTTACGGTATTCTTACAGGAAGCTCGGGATCGGCTATGCGGGCTGTGATCATGATACTCTGCCTGTGGGCCGGGGCATGGGCGGGACGCACCTACGATTCCATGTCGGCCCTGGGCCTGGCAGCCATTTGCCTGCTGTGGGGAGACCCCTATCTGCTGACCCAGAGCGGTTTTCAGCTGTCCTTCGGGGCGGTATTGGCTATCAGCAGCCTCTCCGCCTGGCTGGGACCAGTTCTGGGAATAGAAAAAATGTGGCAGAGCAGCCTGCTGGTCAGCCTGTGCGTGCAATTTTTTATTACACCTCTGGTAGTGTGGCAGTACTATGCGCTGCCCCTGTACGGTATATTTCTGAATCTTCTGGTGGCTCCTATGGTTCCTATGCTCATGTATTCCGGACTGCTGGTTTTGGCAGCGGGGAGTTTTTCTGCTGCGGCGGGGGAGATCGCGGCGGGGAGCGGGCATTATATTTTGGCCTATTACAGCAGGCTCTGCCAGTGGATCGAGGGGTTTCCGGGGTACAGCCTGGTGCTGGGGCGGCCGTCCATGGGTCAGATTGCCGGATACGCGGGGATGGCAGGCATGTGGATTGGGACGATGATTTTGGGAATGCGGGCGGCGGCGCGCCGCAGAGAGCGGCGGAATGCGGCTGTGAAAAGAGCGGAGCGGAAAATAGAAAAGAGGGAGCCCGCTGCCGGAGCGGTGGGGCGGGGCATCCTGTCTCTGGTGCTTTTGTTTCTGGGATATGGGCTTGCTTTTCTGGTACTCCTTCCCAGGCCTGTGGGCGGTCTGGAGATTTATTGTCTGGATGTGGGACAGGGGGACGGGTTTGTTCTGCGGACCGGGACGCACACAGTGCTGATTGACGGGGGAAGCTCCAGCGATAAGAAGCTGGGAGAAAATATCCTGGAGCCCTGCCTGAAAAGCCTGGGGGTGACGAAGATCGATTATGCCGTTGTGAGCCATGGAGACGCGGACCACATAAGCGGCCTTCAATTTCTTTTGGAGAATGAGGAGGAGATTCGTATCCGGAATCTGGTTCTTCCCTCCGCGGGAAAGGGCCAGGAGGTGTATGAAGGGCTGGAGGCTCTTGGAAGAGGCCGGGATGCTGAAGTCTTTTATATGCAGGCCGGCGAAAGTATCCGGGCAGGGGAATTGGAGATGACATGTCTGTATGCGGGAGAGACGGACGTCCAGGGTGCCGGGGATGCGGAGGACAGAAATGCCCATTCATTGGTGATATGTGCGGATTACAGGGGATTTCACATGCTTTTCACCGGCGACATGGGGAAGGAACAGGAGCGCACGGTGCTAAGAAGGACGGAAGCAGCAGGAGAATTGGGCGCGCTGGCAAAGGAGCATCTTGGACATGTGCAGGTGCTGAAAACCGCCCACCATGGCTCGGATGGCTCCTCGGAGCCGGAATTTCTGGCCTGCATGCCCCTGCGGGCGGCGGTAATCTCCTATGGCCGGGGAAATTCCTATGGGCATCCCTCCGAGCGGGTGATATCGGAGCTTGAGGGGCTGGGCGCGCATGTGTTTGAGACGGGGAAGCAGGGGGCAATACGGATTTGGACGGATGGGAAGAGGGTGGAAATAGACGGATTTCTCGAGGGCGGAGAGGCTGTGTAATCACTTACACGCGGGAGCCGCTGTCTGCGGCGTTACTTTGGCAGACAGCGGCTCAAAAAGCCGGCACAGCCCCGGCTCACATCCCGAAACGTGGCGTCAAAATCCCCGGTATACCAGGGGTCAGCCACATCCCGGCTGCTCTCCGTAAAATCCAAGAGCTTAAAGATTTTGTGCTCCGGATCGCCGCCGCAGATGGAGCGCATGTTCCGTATGTTCCAGGAGTCCATGCCGATGAGATAGTCAAAGTCCGCGTAATCCTTCTTCGTCATCTGCCGGGCGCGGTGGCTGCCGCAGGGAATGCCCGCCGCGGCCAGCCTGCGGCGGGTGCCGGGGTGCACGGGATTGCCGATCTCCTCCGTGGATGTGGCCGCGGAGTCCACATAGAAGAGGTGGGAGAGGTGTTTTTTATCGATTAAGTTTTGAAAGTAATATTGAGCCATGGGGCTGCGGCAGATGTTGCCGTGGCACACGAAAAGCACTCGTATCATATTTTAAAATCCTCCTGATTTGCGTTAGTTTGCCCTGTTTTGCCGCGATTTGCCGGGTATGTAATTGCCGCTCTTCTCATATTTTCTTATGTCTTTCCCTGCAATCTTGGTAAATCCGTTGGTAAAGCAAGCATCCTTACCAACGGGATTTTTTTAACCATTTGCTATCCGATATACTTCTTCCTTTGCATCATCAAAATGAAAGTTATCTTTTACTATAGATTAAATCTGTCATTCCGTTATAGGATTGTGTTTTTATTAGCCGCAACTTAATCTCATGACTAGCCTGTTCAAAAAGGCGATTACCTGAACCTAAAATCGTAGGCAAAACAGTAATATAATAGCAATCAATCAAATCTTCTTTAACTAACTGCTGGATAATATTTGCACCGCCACATATCCAAATATCTTTTCCTTTTTCTTCTCGTAATTTTTTTACCAGTTCAACAGGGCTTTCATTAGCAAAGAAGATTTTATCGGAAGATGTTTTTGGCTTGTGTGTTACAACATAGGTTTTAAAATCATCATAAACCCATTCATCCGGCGAAAGTTCAGTAACAATTTGATGATAAGTATTCCATCCCATTATTACTGTATCAATACCTTTCACAAATTCAGAATAGGTATCAATGGTATCGCTATCATCGCCCTGTCCATTCAACCACTCAACGCTACCTTTGCTGTCTGCAATATATCCGTCAAGACTCATTGCTATAAATAAATTGATTTTTTTCATGAATTCTCCTTGGAAAACCAAAATATACCTAAACTTACATTTTTATTATATCCACCATTCAGGGGTAAGTTCTCCCAATGTAACAACTTTTTGCTTTTCGTAATTTAGCATAATTTCAATGGAGCGGTAGTTCTCCGGCATAAGCTGTGTCATAAATTCCCGACAAGCACCGCAAGGAGGGATTGCTTTTCCGTTCCAATCAACTGCTATCACTCGACGAATGCCATCTTCGCCATTTGTAATCATATTGGCAATCGCATTTCTTTCTGCACACATTCCCAAAGAACAAGCAGTATCAATACAAACACCGACATATATATTCCCTTTTTCAGTAAGAAGTGCGGCAGAAACGCTTCCCGCTTCAACCAACGAAGAAAGCGCTCTTTTTTTCTGCACCTTTCTTGCGGCAATATACATTTCTTCCCATGATTCATCAAATTGAACAAGGGCAACTTTTTCAATCTCGCGCACAAAACTTTCTTTACCATCACAATATCCATCAATGTCATAAGGGAATTTCTGTGCAAGCTCTATTTTAAGCTTGGCGTATTCTATTCTTTCTTTTTCGTGTGTGCGCATATAATCACGAAAGGCAAGATGTCTCCCAATATTGCTCCAATCATTCATCTGGAAAATGTGAATTTGGTGGGTTCTTTCATCTCCTCCTTTACGCAGATAGCGTCTTCCCTCTATTCCAAATTCGCCGAGGTATTCATAGCCGATTTTAGAAAAGGCTTCTGCAACACAATCAACTCTTTCAAGACTTCTTACTACCACCATAATATCAATAATGGGTTTTGCTGCTAATCCTGGCACAGATGTGCTGCCTATATGATAGGTTACAATGCAGTTATCAGCAAGAATATCTTTAATCAATACCGATTCTTCCTCATATTTCTTTACCCACAATGGATTATAGTCTACTACTGTAATGTGCTGCCCCATTTATTAACACCTCTTTTCATTAAAATCATTTTTATAACTGTTCCCAGAACATTGTATATTCTTTTTTTCCGGTATCTTCATCAACGCCTTCTGATCGGATGCAAAATTCTTCTCTGAAATAAAAAGCGACTGCTCGTAAATTTTGCTGATACACACGCAGGGAAAGAGCGGCATATCGTTGTTTTACATAGGTTAGGAGTTGTGTACCGATTCCTGCGGAACGATGGTTTTTATCCACAAAAAGCCCTGCAATATAATTTTTCATCAGTCCAATAAAGCCCACAACTTTTCCATCCAACTCATAGACAAAAATCTCTGCCTGCAATAATGCTTCCTGTACTTCGTCAAAATGTGAACACCAGTATTTCTCTGGCACAAATGAATGAGCGTCAATATTTCCATAAAGCCAAAGTTTCATAACTTGCTCTGTATCTGACCTCTGAAATTCCCGAATCATCTTTTTTCCCTCCTGCATTTTGCTGAATATCGGATTGAAACGCATGCAGTCAGTATAACCATGCATAGACCGGAAATGAAGAACCAGACATTTACACCTACTTTTTCTGCTATGGGGCTGCTAAAAAGCAAGCCAACCGGCATCGTTACAGAAGAAATCAAGGTAAGTATCGAAAATGCCCGCCCCATTTTTTCTGGGGATATGGTTTCCTGCATATAGGCAGTCAACGGGATTGTATGGACATTACCAGAAGCCCCTAAGCAGATACAACCTCCCGCAAAGAAAAACCAGCCGACATAAGTAGGCGGTATGATACCACAAAGCAACGACATCATTCCCATTCCAAACAAACCAATAAAGGAAACTCTGATTTTCCGGTTAATCTTCAAAACGCTGGAAAACAAAAGGGAGGATACCATCATACCGATTGCAAAAGACAATTCCACAGCACTGCCATACATGGCCGACAGCTTAAAATAGTCGCTTGTCATAAGCGGATAAAATGATGATAATGGTGCGTAAAAGAACATACAGAGTGCTTCTGCGATTACGATGTAGAATAGTTTTTTATCTTCTTTGAAGACTTGTAATCCTTCTTTTATTTCTATGAGAAAATGCTGCTCTTCCCGTTCTGTTTTTTCAAGTTTTGGGATTTTAACAGCGGCCAGTGCAATACTTGCTAAAATTGCCCCAACTACATCACTCATTAAAACGACTGACATCGGAAAAATCGCATACAATGACGCACCGATTACCGGTCCCAATAAAAACGAGCCGGAGTTTAGAAGCTGCATCCACCCATTTGTTTTTACCAACTGGTCTTTTGGCACAAGCTGAGGAATAATCGACTGTATTGCAGGCTGCTGAAATGTGCTTCCAATTCCCCTCACACACAGCATGACAAATACTGTCCACACAGGCAGGTCAAAAAAGAACAGCAGTCCTGCATAAACCAATGCAACTGTACCCATTGCCATATCCGAAAAAATAGAGATGAATTTTCGGTTATAGCGGTCAGATGCAATTCCAGCCAACGGGCTGAATAAGGTCATTGGAAGATAGGCTACAAGTCCTGATATTCCCAACATTAACGGCGAAGATGTTTTTTCCGCAAGCCACCAGATCAGAGCGAACTGAACACCATGACTCCCCAACATTGAAACTGCCTGTCCCAATGCAACAATCATAAACTGTGATTTCCATTTTTGTTTTTGTGTTTTTTCCATATCAAATTGTCCTCTCATTTTCAAAATAGTTTTTCGAATAGGGGACAATATCAGGTGAGATAATCCCCTTATTATGCTACTGCCGACATCAAGCCGCCTCCCTTCAAAAGATTTTAATTTCTGTTTTTATAACATGGCTTCCAGATATTTTTTTAATCCGTCACGATATTTTTTTGTAAGCGTCAGATATTGCTGTTGTTCCTCCGCCGTCCATTCATTCCAGATTTTATTCTCAATCTCATGCAAAGGCATTATTTTTTCTGCTGAAAATCTCTTTCCCTTTTCCGTTAGACAGAGAATGGTATTTCTGCCTTTCCCTTGTTCCAGATAGACAATTTCCTCTTTTTCTAATTTACGAATGGCTGAATTGATTGTCTGGCGACTGATACCTGTAAGCTTACTGATTTCACTTTGCAGGCATTGTCCACCTTTCTCACAAAGGACATACAGAATATTTTGAACGCTATCTGAAATACCCATTTTTACAGCCGCTTCGTGGTATAAAGCGTTAATTTCTCCTGCTAAATAGGTATACTGTCCCGTTTCTAAGTAATGCAAATGATTCCCTCCTTTTTATGTCCGATTTCGTACATACTTCATTATATCCGATTTCGTACATTAGTCAATAGTTTTTTATGCTTGTTATAAAAAAATTTCTTTGTAGTTCGCTGATGTGTGGGGATTTTCGCTATTCTAGCTATACAAAAAACAGGAGCCCTTTTCTGATTTCCTGCTTTCTGTACTATTGTAGAAACAATGGTATCAAAACATCTTAAAAAAATTTATGATAATCCGATTGATAATTTCGTCAAACAAACGCGCTTTTCCAAATGCCAATTTCCGTGAATTTTTCATATCCTGCGACCTCCTGTATATAGAAAATAAAAAAAGGATTCGCCGTCCGCAGACAGAGAATCCTTATGCAGGCCGTTTTACCGGTTCGCTGAAGAAAGCATAGCAGACAAAAACAGGATTGTCAAGGAAGGGGACGACGCATTCACATAAAAATCACAGAGGAACACCCGGTTTACGGGCGGTGCAGCCTTTTTAAGAGGATGCAGATAAGCATTCGGAGCGAATCACCGGAGCGATTCAACAAAATGCACTTTCGCAGTATTTCAGTATCCCTTGTAAACCCGGTTTTGCTCCCCGTCCAGATTGAGCTGGTACATGCGGAAGAAGACCCGCAGATTTTCACAGAATCAGCCGTTCGGTTTCCGGCGCAGGCGTGTCCGCAAGATGCCGTTCCATGACAAAATTTGTGAGGAGCACGCCGCGGCGCTCTACCTGCTGCTCACGGACCACCCGCCAGCCCCGCCGCTCGAAAAAAGGCCGGGCGGTGATGGAAGCGTGGGTAGAAAGGTGCAGGGATGGGCAGGCCTGCTCCAAGGCATCACAGATTCTGGAGGCGATTCCATGTCCTTGGTAATCCTTGTGGACATACAGGCGGTCCAGATAACCGGTGTTGTCCATATCCCCAAACCCTGTGATTTGGCCGTTCTCCACCGCTACAACTGTGTGATGCGCCAGGAAGGAGGCGTTCCAGGCATCCAGATCGATCTGTCCGGTTGCCCAGGCATCCAGTTGGGCGGGAGAGTAGTCCTTTGCATTAACCGTGTGTACTGTATGATAAAAAAGCTCGGCCATGGCCGGGCAGTCAGAGCTTTTATAGCCACGCAGAATCATGATTTATCTCCTTTGGGAATTTAAAGTCTGTCTCTTTTTCCTCTGTCCGAAACAGTCATTTTTAAATAAGTATAGCAGATCGGAGGCTGGAAGAAAATGGGAGAATATAAAAAAATTTACATAAAATTTAAAAAAATCACATAGATTCGTCACAGGATTTGTGATATCCTAAAACAGAAGCAGGAGAGTGCCGAAAACGAGAACGCAGCCATGAAACACTTTTTTGTTTGTCTGTTTTGAAAATGAAAGGAAGTGCAGAATGAGACGTGTTAGCATAAAATTCAGCCAGTCTGATCAGGTGGCCAAGTTTGTGAGAATTTTAAACCGGTACGACGTGGAGGCATCAATTAAATGCGGAAGCCGCACAGTGAATGCCAAGTCAATCATGGGCGTGCTGGCACTGGCCAAGTCAAAGACCTCGCCGCTGATTCTTCAGACAGATGTGGAATGTCCGGAGCTTATGGAAGAAATCGCCCCTTTTGCAGCATAGAGATTTAAGGGCAGAAGCGGGAAATGTATGCAGGGTGTTGTGAATAAAATCACGGCACCCTCTATTTTTTTGGGCCGTTTGCCGGGAGAAAAAGGCATCTGCTGCAGGTTATTGCGCTGCTGTCAGATGCCTTTTTTCGGCGGACGGTGAGAAAGATCTACCTCTTGATATCGTAATTCATATTCATCAGATCGCGGATACTCTGCGCGTCATCCGTAATGTTGGCGTCGCCGTGGATCGTGTGCTTGATAGCGCTGCTTGCCACGGCAAAATTGATCATATCCATGGGCTTGTAGTCGTGCATCATGGCGTAGATCAGGCCGCTGGCAAACGCGTCTCCGCCGCCCACCCGGTCCAGGATGTTGAAGGTGAACAGCCGGCTCTCAAAGGTGTGTCCCTCGAACCACATGAAGGCCTTCAGACTGTTCTCGCTGCCGCTGTGAGCATAGCGCACATGGCGGGCGATACACTTGATATTGGGATAGCGCTCCACAAATGCCTGGAAGATCATGTCCTGCTGTTCGTAGGAGGGCTGGAGAGGCACACCGTCCTTGTAGTCACCCTGACCGTGATCCTCCTCATCCTTCCAGAGATGGTAAGGCTCAATGCCGAGAAGCACATCCACATAGGGGAGGCATTCAGTACAGAAATCGCGGGCCTCCTCCCAGGTCCACAGGGCGCTGCGGAAGTTCCCGTCAAAGCTGACCGTCAAGCCAAGCTCCTTTGCAACTTTTAAGCTGTCCATGACAAGCTTGCGGCAGTTATAGCCGAGTGCCGGCGTGATGCCGCTCAAATGCAGCCAGTCAAATTCTTTTAGCAGATCATGCAGATCCACCCTGTTGTAATCATACTCGGTAAAAGCACTGTGCTTTCGGTCATAGATTACCTTGCTGGCGCGGATGCCGTAGCCTGTTTCCAGATAGTAGGTGCCCAGACGGTGGGTAGGTGTCTCTTCCGGCGTACTTAAAATCATAGGTGTACAATGTACGTCGTTGCTGCGCAGCATGCGGATTGCGCTTTTTCCCAGACTGTTATTTGGAACAACGCTGAAAAATGTGCTGTCCACGCCTAAGTTTGCCAGGGCCAGGGCAATATTTGCCTCGCTTCCGCCATAGCTGGCTTCAAAACTGCTGGTCATACGGATTTTTTCATAATTGGGCGGGGTCAGCCGAAGCATAATTTCCCCGATGGTAAAAAAGCGTTTTGAATCTACGTTGTCATGCAGTAGTGGATTAAAATGTTCCATACTTCTACCTTACCTTTCCTTTTTGCTGGCACCGAACCGGAACCGGTACAGTTGATGCTTTTTCCTATTATACCAAATGCAGGAAGAAATGGGAAGCGAAGTTTCTGACTTTGGGAATCAGCCTTTGGGAATAGATAAGTTTCTGCCCCCAGGGAATGGACATTTTACTGAAATAGACGTATAATTACTGGAGATATGGCGCTGGCTTTAACGGCTGCCAAATGTGATAGAATGGGAAGGAGAATGCAGGATGAGCGAGTGCAATCACGACTGCGGCTCATGCAGCGTGGACTGTGAGAGCCGCAAGATGGATAAAAATGATTTTAGGGAGGCGCTGGCGCCGGAGAGTTCGGTGAAGAAGGTAATCGGCGTTGTCAGCGGCAAAGGAGGTGTGGGAAAATCCCTGGTGACCTCCCTGCTGGCGGTGAGTATGAACCGAAAAGGAAAGCGGACGGCTATTCTGGACGCGGATATTACCGGGCCCTCCATCCCGACGGCTTTCGGTGCTGCCCATGAAAGCATCGGCACGACGCCGGACGGAAAGCTGATGATTCCGGTGAAATCCTTAGAGGGTGTGGAGATTATGTCTGCCAATCTTCTGTTGGAAAATGAGACGGACCCCATCATTTGGCGCGGGCCGGTGATTGCCGGGGCAGTGAAGCAATTTTGGTCAGAGACGCTGTGGCAGGATATTGACTACATGTTTGTGGATATGCCTCCGGGCACAGGGGATGTGCCGCTGACGGTCTTTCAGTCCCTGCCGGTGGACGGGATCATCATTGTCACCTCTCCCCAGGAATTGGTGGGAATGATCGTCACCAAGGCGGTGAATATGGCAAAGAAGATGGATATCCCGATTCTGGGCGTGGTGGAGAACATGAGCTATCTGGAATGTCCCGACTGCGGAAAACACATACAGGTATTTGGGGAGAGCCACCTGGAGGAGGAAGCGTCCGCTCAGGGCGTGCCGGTGCTGGCAAAAATCCCGATTCAGCCGGCCATTGCCCAGGCAGTGGACGGAGGACGTGTGGAGTATGTGGATATGCCTTGGTTTGAGGGCGCGGTGAGAGCAGTGGAGAATTTGTAAGCCGGTTCTCCCGGACATTTTTAAATATAGAGAAGCGGAGGTGAGAGCAGCCGATGGATATCAACATGGGCCCTAACAGTGAACTTCAGCAGTCCATCGTCAATGTGCCGGATATTGTTCCCGTCCCCGATATCTGGATCCATCAGGCAAAGGAATTTCAGCGGGTGATGATGATGTACACCTGCGCTATACGGGAGGTAAGGACGAAGTTAGAGGTTTTAAATGATGAACTTTCCGTGAAAAATCAGAGAAATCCTATTGAGATGATCAAATCGCGGGTGAAAAAGCCTATGAGCATTGTGGAGAAGCTGCGGCGCAGGGGCTTGGAGATCTCGCTGGATTCAATGACGAAAAATCTGGATGATGTTGCCGGTGTACGGATTATCTGCTCATTTCTGGACGATATCTATGAAGTGGCGGAGATGCTGGTTCGGCAGGATGATGTGAATGTGATAGCGGTGAAGGATTATATTAAAAATCCCAAGCCTAATGGTTACCGCAGCTATCATATGATTATTGAGGTTCCGGTGTTTTTTTCTGACAGCAAAAAAGCTATGCGGGTGGAGGTTCAGATCCGCACTATCGCTATGGATTTCTGGGCCAGTCTGGATCACCAGCTCAAATATAAAAAGACGGTGATTGATGATGACGGGGCTATCAGTCAGGAACTGAAGGAATGCGCGGATGTGATTGCGGATACCGACGAGAAGATGCTCGGAATCCGCAAGCGGATTGAGGCTCAGGGCGTGAAAGTGAGCAGGGATTAACCGGGCTTCAGCCCTTAATAGAGGTAATAGGACAGGGTTTCCGTGACGCGGAACCCTGTTTTTTTGTACAGTGCCAAGGCAGGGGCATTGGAGCCGGAGACCTGCAGAACAAGCCGGGAAAATCCCTCCTCGGCCAGAGCGGGGAGGAGAAGACTTAAAAAGGAGGTTCCCAGGCCTTTTCCCCGGAGATTTTTCTGAATGTGAAGGGAGGAGAGGCAGACGGAAGAGCCCGAGGGAGAGAGGAGGCAGGAGCCAATCTCCCGGCTGCCTGAGTCTAAGAGGAAGGCGGAGAACGGCGCGTCGGCTTTCGTGCGCGCGCCGAGGGCGAGCCGCAGCCCGCAGCTCTCTGCTGGAGCCTGTATGGAAGGAGAAAGCGTGCATTCCATCAGATATTCCTCCCCTGCGGTCTGGGCACCCAGACTCTCCAGGGCACGGATTCCCGCAGGGCTGTGCCCGTCCGTCACAAAGAGAATATCCCCCTCTTCCAGGGGAGCGCCTTCCCCGCAGGCCGCGTCCAGGAGGGAGGAAAAGTATCCCTTCCTGCGGTAGGCGGGCCGTGTAAAACCGCAGCACTCCCAGAGCGCGTCCCCGGTCTGCCACGCGGCTAAAAGAGAGAGGACCGTTCCGGTATCGTCGGTCAAAAGCCAGTATATGTCCGCGTCCTGCGGACAGGAGAGGGCCAAAGGCTCTGCCTGGCAGCAGAGGGTATAGGTGGTTCGGATTTCCTCCCGCTGGGCTGCGGTGGGAGATGAGGTGCAAACAATGGGCATAGGCCTGCCTCCTTATGAGAGAGTGATAAAAACGGCAGCGGGTGAAAGCGCCAGGCCTAAGCCGGACGGCTACAGCCGCTCCTTAAAATATCCTTCCGCGCAGTAGATCGCGCCGCAGGGATTGTGGGCCAGCACCCGGTCCTTAGCCACAAGGGTAGTGACCAGCGCGTCCGAATGCTTGAAAAACAGGGAATCGTGGCCCACGCAAAGCCCCAGGGCGATATTGAAATCCGTAGGCCGGGAATTTAAGAGCCGCGCCTGGGCAATGGGATTGCACATGGGCTCAAACTGGTCCGGATGGATTTTCTTAAGTCCGCACAAACCTACATTTTCGGTAAATATACTGCTCCAATGCGATGTTGACGCTGCTTTTTTTGTAGGAATAATAGTACTCCTTCATGGCATACCCCTCCTTTCCCGACCCCTCCCTATTATTTTACTATAGGCGGGGTATGTTTCGCAAGAGCGGGGGAGAAGCGAGTGAACGCAGCGGACGAACGGCAAGACAGTGCAAAAAGCGTCCTTGCATCCACGGGCTTAGGGTGGTAGAATGTAGGCTGTGTGCGGCAAAATATGCCACAGGAGGAAATTGATCTATGAAATACGTCAAACAGACAATGATTATCACGGGCATGACGCTGGCCGGAGAGATTTTAAACAATCTTCTTCCTCTGCCGGTTCCTGCGGGGGTCTACGGCTTGTTTTTGATGCTGGCTGCGCTTGTAACCGGGATTGTGAAGCTGGAAAGCGTGGAGGGCACGGGAAATTTTCTGTTAGATACCATGTCGCTTATGTTTATTCCGGCAACCGTCGGAGTGATCGAATGCGCTGATGAGCTGCGGGCGGTGCTTCTGCCGTTTCTTCTGGTTATTCTGATATCTACGGTAGTTGTGATGTGTGTTACGGGATGGACCGCCCAGTGGGTAATAGGACGCGGGGAAGATCGCAGGGCGCCGGCCGAAAGAGAGGCAGAAGAAAGGGGAAGGGAAAGATGACGGAAATGCTGAGGGATCTGTCGGAACAGTCCCAATATTTTGGATTTTTTATCAGTATAGCGGCCTATTTTTTGGGATGCCGGCTGCGGGACAGGACGAAGCTGGCCATTTTAAATCCCCTGCTGATCAGCGCGGCCCTGGTGATCGCCTATCTTCTGGGAGTAGGAATGGATTACGACACATATAATAAGAGTGCGTCGTACCTGGGCTGGCTTCTGACACCGGCCACCGTATGCCTGGCGATTCCGCTGTATAAACAGCTTCATCTTCTGAAGAAACATGGGGCCGCTGTCGCAGCCGGGATTGCGGCGGGAGTGGCGGCCAGTGCGGTGAGCATTTTTCTGCTGTGCAGGATGTTTTCTCTGTCCCATACCCACTATGTGACACTGCTGCCCAAGTCTATCACCACAGCCATCGGAATGGGGGTCAGTGAGGAAGCCGGAGGAATTGTCACTTTGACGGTAATCAGCATTATCATCACGGGACTTGTGGGAAATATCGCTGGTGAGGCTATTCTTAAACTGGCGCGCATCTGTCATCCTGTGGCCAAGGGGCTGGCGCTGGGTACCAGCGCCCACGCGGTAGGAACGGCCAAGGCTTTGGAGATGGGAGAGGTGGAAGGCGCGATGAGCAGCTTGTCCATCGCAGTAGCGGGACTCTTGACAGTGGTTGTAGTGCCGTTCGCGTCAGGACTGATTTAAGAAATAAGAAACAGGAGATTTTGGCCCTAAATGGCAGAGAGGAGAGGAACTGCATTGAAGAAACGATGGGAAATGGAGGAGAAGGATACCTGGAGGCTGGAGGACATGGTGGAGAGCGATGCCCGGTGGGAAGAGCTTTACGCCCAGGCCCAGGAGGAAATCAAGGGATACGGGAAATTTCAGGGAAAGCTGAAAGAGTCCGCAGACATGCTATATGGCTGTCTGGCCTTTGACGATACTCTGTCCGAGAAGCTGGAGCTTCTCTACGTATATGCGCGGATGCGCTCGGACGAGGACACGGCAAGGGAGACATACCAGGATATGTTTTCACGGGCTCAGACACTCTCCTTTAAGGCAGGGGAGGCTTCGGCCTTTGTGGTGCCGGAAATTTTGTCCATTCCCCAAAAGCTTCTGGAGGAGTACCGGCAGTCGGATAATGGCATCCGCCATTTTGACCGGGTCCTGGACCAGATTTTAGAGAAAAAGGTGCATACCTTGCCCCAGGAGCAGGAGCTCCTTCTGGCCCAGTCTCAGGACGCAACCCAGGGCTACAGCCAGATTTTTACCATGTTCAACAATGCGGACGTAAAGTTTCCGTCCATTACCGGGGAGAACGGGCAGGCACTTCCCGTGACCCACGGCAATTACATTTCCCTGATGGAGAATCAGGACAGGAGAATCCGGCGGGATGCGTTTTTAAGCCTCTACAGCATGTATGTACAGTTTTCCAACACGCTGGCTGCAAATTTTGCCTCCAATGCCAAGCAGGCGGTCTTTTACGCCAAAGCAAGAGGATATGCTTCCAGCCGTCAGTACTATCTGGGGGAGAATGAGGTGCCCGAGTCGGTCTATGATAATCTGCTTCAGGCGGTTCACAGTCATATAGAGGGTCTCCATCGCTATGCGGGGCTGCGAAAGAGAGCGCTGGGCCTTGAGGAGCTGCACATGTACGATCTCTATGTGCCTCTGGTGAAGGAGGCGGACCGGCATTTTTCCTTTGAGGAGGCTAAGGCCATTGTACGGGATGGCTTAAAGCCGCTGGGCGAGGAGTACGGGGCCATTCTGGAGGAGGGATTTTCTAACCGCTGGATTGATGTGTATGAGAATGAGGGCAAGCGCAGCGGGGCTTATTCCTGGGGAACTTACGCAAGCCATCCCTATGTGCTGTTAAACTTCCACGGCACGCTCAATGATGTATTTACCTTGGCTCACGAGATGGGACACTCCATTCATACTTGGTACTCGGATCACAGCCAGCCTTATACGTATGCAGGGTATAAGATTTTTGTGGCGGAGGTGGCTTCCACCTGCAATGAGGCGCTGCTGATCCGCTATCTTTTGGAGAAAGCGGAAGATAAAAAGGAGCGGGCGTATCTGCTGAATCATTTCCTGGAGAGCTTCCGGGGCACTTTATTCCGCCAGACTATGTTTGCGGAGTTTGAAAAAATCGTGCATGAGAGGGCGGCCGCAGGGGAAAGCCTGACAGCCGGTGCCCTGTGCCAGATTTACCACAAGCTGAATGAGGACTACTTTGGCACGGAGGTTGTGGTGGATTCCCAGATTGACTATGAGTGGGAGCGGATTCCCCACTTTTACACGCCTTTTTATGTGTATCAGTATGCCACGGGCTTTTCCGCAGCGGTGGCGATCAGCAGCCGGATTCTCAAAGGGGAACCGGGGGCGCTGGAGGGTTATAAGAATTTCCTTAAGGGAGGCTGTTCGGCGAAACCGGTAGATCTTTTAAAGCTGGCCGGCGTCGACATGGAGCGGCCGGAGCCGGTGGAGGAAGCGCTGCATCTGTTTGAGGAGCTTTTGGAGGAGTTTTCCTCCTGCATGTAGAGGAGAAGAGACGATGGGGCAGGTTCTTTATTATAATGGAACAATTATTACCATGGAGGAGCAAAATGCGCCTTATGCGGAGGCCGTACTGACGGACGGGGCAAGGATTCAGGCACGCGGGTCCTTTGATGCAGTTAAGGCTCAGGCATCTAAGGAGGCGCGCATGGCGGATCTTCAGGGGCACACGCTGATTCCGGGTTTTATTGACCCCCATAGCCATTTTACGGCCTGCGCGGGGAAAAATCTGGAGGCAGATTTGTCTGAAGCGGAATCATTTTTGGATATTATCCAAATTGTGAGACGGTTTATACGAGAAAATCAGATAGCTCCGGGACAGTGGGTGACCGCCTCGGACTACGACCATAACCGACTGATGGAAAAAAAGCATCCTCGGCGGCAGATTCTGGATGAGGCTGCTCCGGAAAATCCATTGGTGCTGAAACACCAGTCCGGCCATATGGGATGCTTTAACACGCGGGCGATGGAATGGCTGGGGATAGGGGCAGACACGCCATCTCCGGCTGGAGGAATGATTGAAAAGGGGGAGGAGGGTCCCACGGGGTATATGGAGGAGAATGCTTTTGTGGGCTTTCTTCGCAGGGTTCCCATGCCCTCCATTCAGACATACCTAAAGGCCTACGGGCGTGCGCAGGCGCTTTACGCTTCCTGCGGCATTACCACGGCCCAGGAGGGGATGATGCCGCTTGATTTAGTACCCCTGTATAAGGCGCTCCTGGCCTCCGGGATTCTCAAGCTGGATATTGTGGGCTATGCGGATATGGGGCAGGCGGATCAGGTGATGGATGCCTTTCGGGAGAACATCCGGCGGTATAGGAATCATTTTAAGCTGGGAGGCTGCAAGATTTTCCTGGACGGCTCTCCCCAGGGGCGGACGGCCTGGATGCGGGAACCCTATGAGCCCCAGGAGGGTCAGCCCGCGGATTACCGGGGGTACGGCACTATGACGGATGCGGCGGTTCGGGATGCCATCCGTAAAACCCGGGAGAGCCAGATGCAGCTTCTGGCCCACTGCAACGGGGATGGGGCCTGCGGCCAGTATCTGGACTGCTGGGAGCGGGCAGCAGAAGAAGGGCGGGCAGAGCGAGAAAAACACGTTTTGGGCCGTAGACCGGAAAATGACCGCCCGGTGATGATTCACGCCCAGCTTTTGGGCCTGGACCAGCTTGTGCGGCTGAAAGCCCTGGGCATGATCCCCTCTTTCTTTCTGGCTCATGTATACCACTGGGGCGAGGATCATGTACGCAATTTTGGCTGGGAGCGGGCCAGCCGCATTAGCCCGGCGGGCTCGGCGTTGGCGCTTGGGATTCCCTTTACCCTGCATCAGGACAGCCCGGTAATCCGGCCGGACATGATGGAAACTGTGTGGTGCGCGGCAAACCGCCTGACCCGGGCGGGGAGAATTCTGGGGAGAGAGGAGAGGATTCCAGTGTGGGATGCCCTGCGGGCTGTCACGGCCAATGGGGCATGGCAGTATTTTGAGGAGGAAGAAAAGGGGACCATTTCTCCCGGAAAAAGGGCGGATTTTGCCGTCCTCTCCGCGGATCCGTTAAAGACCCGGCCGGAAAACCTGCGGGATATCCGGGTATTGGCTACGGTCAAGGATGGGGAACGAATATGGGGGGATGCGGTTTAAAGATTTAAAATGGGAGTCTCTCCAATCTCTGCGGAAATAAAGAGAGCGGTGAACCTGCTGCATTGCCTGCACGGTTCGCCGCTCCTCTTTATCAGATGCCCGGAAAGGCTTACAGAATGTTGATGTACTTAGGTGACTCTTCCACCTTAGGCGCTTCTTTGGGAACACGAAGCCGCAGAAGACCGTTTTCAAAGGAAGCGTGGATGTCCTCCTGGCGAAGAGCATCCCCTACATAGAAGGTTCTCTTGCAGGAGCCGGAATAGCGTTCCTGATGCACCAGCGTTCCTTCGGAAGAAGATTTGTCAGCGGCGGCTGTCACGGTCAGATAGCCATCCTTTAATTCCGCCTGGATATTCTCTTTCTTAAATCCCGGCAGCTCAATTTCCAGAATATAATTGGCTTCTGTCTCCCGAATGTCTGTGCGCATCACCGGAAGCTTTTTTACATCATCATTTTTATCGGATGAACCTGTGAAAATAGGGTCATTAAAAAAATCATCCAACAGGTTCAGTCCATAGTTTCTTCTGGGTATTAACATCATATAGATATCCTCCTTAAAGCCCGGCGGGATGGATGCCGCGGCCAGCGGCCGTATCCGGCAGGCGTGTTTTTTGAACATGTCTTTATTATAGCACGTTTGTTAGCACTGTCAATAGGTGAGTGCTAATTTCTTTACCTCTTCTGCATTTCTTCGGCCGCTGGAGGCAGCGCGCTGCCGCTTAATCGTATTATTCAGTTTGTCCCTGCTTCCTGCCTTCGTAAATTTGAATTAAAAACGAAAAAGCGCTCATTATCCTTGAAACCGCAAGAAAAATGAGAGCTTTTTCTATGGAGCTGAGGGGAATCGAACCCCTGTCCGAAAATCAATTCCCTGTTCTTCTACTATCATAGTCCTTTATTTTTCATTCCCTCTGCCATCAGAGAAAGGACACCCGGATGGTTTTAGTAGCTTCATCATACGCCCGCATGCGCAAAGCTTTGCATGCGTCGTTTCCCACATCGTCGATGCCGGGATCTTAAAGTGTGGGTGCTCTAAGGCCGACAGCTGCAATTAAGCAGCGTATGCTAATTCGTCGTTAGCGT